>JACOYM010000093.1 GCA_016181905.1 Candidatus Pacearchaeota archaeon
TGTCTAAAACCTGTGTGGAAAAGGACAGAAAACAAAAACCAGAGGAATAGGAAAAGCGAGAGGATAAGAATGAGTTAATAGAGGATTCTGGAAAGCTTATGAGAGATTTAAACCAGTTGCTCAGTAACATTTCCAGCCTAAGGTGGAAATTAGGGAGATATATTAAATATCACCCCAGTTCAAGAAAAGGACGCGATTATTTCTCAATCGATAATGCGTTCAAAGCCATCGAAAGCGCCCCAGATGATTTAACAAAGATTTCTTCAACAATTGAAACCCTGCATGCCAACTTAACCAGCTGATTCAGCAAGACAAAATAAGAAGGGAGGAAACAATGAAAGTTCTGATAGGTGAATTAAGAGAGCAGATAGAAAAGGCAATTGAAGAGATAAGAGAAAGTATAGAAAAAGAACATAAGCATCTTCAAGACCTGCCTGTTGACAAGAAGTATTTAGATAAAAGATTAGCGCTTCTTAAGAAGATAAGATTAATAGAGGCAAATTTACAAGGTATGTGTCTCGCCAAAAAGATATGTAATGTCCTTGACAATGGAATTCAAAAGATTTCTTATGCAGCCGGCAGCGATTATTCTTATTTCATAGAGAATACCTTGAGAATACAGGCAGTGTCTATTATAACTTCTCTTATTGCTTCTGTTAAATCTGTTACTGAAACAGCATCCTTTCTGCACAAAGAATAAAATAGAATACAATCTAGGGCAAGAGTAGAAACACAAGCGAAATAAAAGGAAAACAAGCAACATTAACAAGAAACGGAGGTGAAAAGATGATTGTAAAAATCAGAAAAGGAAATGAATTTGAAAGTGGTTTAGATGACCTTAATGCAGCTCTAGAAGAAATAGTTACAGCTGTCCAAGCAGTTACAGTTCTCATAACAAAAACAAAAGACGGAAAAGAGTTGACTGATGCAGAATACACTCGGATTTCAAAGCTAGCTAATGCAAATGGTAATGTAAGGTTTGTAAGTCTTGCGCTTCTTAGAGAGATGTTTCATCACTTACCACCATAAAAAGTGAGAGAGGAACTAGCCAGAAAGAGAAAGGGAGGTAAAATAGATATGAAAAGAATATTTCGTGCTGGTGATAAAGTGAGGGTATCACACAATCCAGTTGACCCTATTGGCCCGCTTTGTTTCGTTGAGGACATGAATAAGTACAAAGGCAGGATTGTGACAATTGCAAGAGTAGTTGACAGAAAAAAAGGGTGGTATAACATAAAAGAGGATGGTGTCATTTATACATGGTTGGATTGCTGGCTTGAACCTCTGCAAGCCAAGAAGCAAAAAAGGGTGAAATAAAAATGCCAGGGGGCTTTTTCAGACTCGGCATAACAGATAATATAAGGAGGCGAAAAATATGAAAAACTTCAGGAACATTGTTGTTTTAGTGCCGCAAAACAAAAATCAGTTTGTTAAATTAAGGCTTCAGTTTCTGGAAGACAAACTGACAATTTTAGCAGAAGCGGACAAGGGTGAAGAGGGTGAGAAGGATTCTCTTGAGCTTATAAAATCTTTGTATATTCAGCTAAAACAAGATGGCATTGCCCATGATGTATGCACGCGGAATTGTGGAAGAATGAATATCATTGACCGTATTGAGATTCCTTTTATGTCTGTCTCTGAGATTCAAACAAATGCCTATGATTATATTGCCATGACTGGCAAAGGCGAAGAAGCAAAGGGAGTTGTCAGGGCGGACGAAAAAGCTAATGCAATAGCTAAACTAAGGCGCGGGGGGCTTTTTCCAATCAGTGTAATAGAGCGCAAGCGCAAAGTTTAGCCTTGCGAGATTAGCTTGTTTAGATAGAAAGTGGAAAAATATTCTGTAAATGTGGCAGAAAGATAAGAGGTGTATTGGCATAATTGTGGGGTTGGTTCTTAACCAATTTTTCGTGTTTCAATAGAGCCAACCCTGTCTTGTAAAGATGTTAAAGGAGATAATGAAAGCTTAAAGACAAAAAATAAAAAAGGAGGCATATATGAGAGAGTTCAGATGGAGATTTGATTTTCATAATTTGTGGAGATGTAATTGGTTATATCTGCATCTTGCTGATGATAGCATAACATTTCTTGCAATTAGCATAACATTTCTTGCAATTCATTTCAGGAGAGATGAGGAGCTTGGAGTGCATTCTTTTGGCATAACAATCCTGAATTTCAGGATGGGGTTTGAGAAGGACGTGCCTGTGTTTGTTGATGCTTAAGGAGGGGTTATTATGGAAAAAATAAAATATGTAACATTAAGATGTGCTGGCGAGAAAGAGCAGGATTATGTTTGTAACACGCTTCAAAAAGCAATTGGAAGCCTTGGCAGTTTAGGAATTTGTAATGGCTGGGCTATGCTTACTAAGCTAAATGATTTTACAATCCTTTTATATGAAGGATGGACATATGCAGACTCTAGACGCCTAGTTAAGTTGCCATTTAAGCCATCTGCTTCAAATTTTGCATCTTGCTTTGAGGCGCTACTTAAGAATACTTTTGCCCCGTTTCAGAAGGATACAAATGTCTATCGCTCTTTCATTCAAGTCAAACAGCATACAAATGTAAAGATGTGGTATTCTGTCAGTCTCTGCCTTATGTTAGGCAGGTGTTCTCATGACCAGGCTTTTTTAGAACTTGACAAAATAAGCTCCGGCAGGTCTGAAACAGCTAAATCAACAGCGTTTAAGTGTGATTGAAAAACAGAAATTGATGGATAAAGGAGGGTGATGCGCGACAATTAAGGGTTGGTGTAAGTGTTGGAAATGGGTCTTAAAAAGCCAGAAAGGAAAAGGAGGAAACTAAGATGGGTGAAGTTAAAGAAGTTGATAAAGGAACACAGATTTGGTTATGGGAACCGATGCACCAGAAAATAGAAAAGAAGATAAAACAAGCCGAGGCAATTGAGGTTTTGGCTCATGCAAGAAATTAAAGGTTGAATGTAAGAGGTCTTAAAAGAAAGCGAAGGTGATGCGCGACAAGAAGCAAGAGAATTATATCCAGCAGTTTAAGTTGAAAAGGTATTTCAAAGAAAAGGAGGAGAAAGAAATGACGCGTGCTTTTGATTTTATAAGAAGTGCATTGGGAGTGAAGGTAACAAATATGAAAAAGGCCCTGGCTATTGGGAAGAACATTATTATAGGAAAGAACTTTGTCTTTCAACAAGGTTCATGCGCCAAGGGTTTATCCAAGATGGGGCAAGGGCAAATTGTTAATAAGAGGAGCAGAGGTTGAGCGGCAGAAGTTCCTTGATGTTTCACTAACATCTGTGTCAGCTACAAAGGACCTTTACAATACAGGTGAAACAGCCTATATTCTGGTTGCTGACCCTGTAAACAAGGGAAAAACTATAGAGCTTGTTGTTAAGCTGAATGGCAATGTCATGTCCAATGTGCCAATCAAACTGAGAAAGACTGGACTGGCTCTTCATGCTATAGAAGGCTTGCCTGAAGGGGAGTACACTGCGCATGTTAATGAGGCAGAGACAGGCTTTATGGTGGCTCAATATAAGCTGGTTCCTTTCTCTGCCCGTTATGCCAAAAGGTCCTTTGAGAAGGATGTTTTCAAATTCAGAGTGATTCTTGAGAGTTTTGGCGTGCGATTTGAAGGCGGCATTAGGGTGGAGCTTATGCAACAAAGGAAAAAGGCGCAAAGCAAAGAATCCATGGCAAGAGAGGGCATTTTGGAATGCGAATTTGAGTTGCCAAAGGGTGATGAGCCATTGACAATAAATTTTGTTAGTGGTGATAAAAGCGCAAGCCTGCCAATCAGAGGAGGCAAGGAAAAGGAAAGAGAGGAGATAGTAATCAATCCCCTTGGGCATGTCATTGCATGCTCTATGATGCCAATCTCGCATAAAAAAGAGAGAGGGCTTTTTTTCAAATACAAAGAAACAAATAATGAGCCTTTCCTTGTTCAAGAGGCAGTGGCAAGCTTAGCCAGGATTTCTGCAAGAAGAAAGGTTCTTCGCGGCATGATAGTGGTGATTAATCCGCTAACCAAAG
>JACOYM010000078.1 GCA_016181905.1 Candidatus Pacearchaeota archaeon
CTCTGATGTATACAGATAGCTTGAATCCTGCTGTATTGCCTGCTGCTCTTTGGCTTTATTGTCAACAATTGCCCATGCTATTAAACCTATAATGCAAAGAGCAATTACCATAATACCCCCAAAAAATGGTGGTTTGTTCCCCTCTTCTTTCATCTCACCTTCCATTTCATGCCTCCTTTTCTGTTTTCTGTATTGTAATCAGTTTATCTCAACTTTTCATTCTCCTTTTTTATCTTCTTGACTTTTTTACTGCAGGTTTTATTGCAGGTTGTTTTTGCTGTTTTGGTTTTGGAATCAGTGCAACCCCGCTTGCAATATCATCGGCTGAAGAATATGCAAGCCTAACTACAACCTCTGTGCCTGGCGGGATTCTGCGTATTAAAAGGCTGGAAAGATGGTCATTGTTGTATAAACGTTTCGCATAACCAGACAGCAAATCCTTCCTGTCAAACAAATAGTTGCTATACCCATGAACCCCAACCATCTCATAATCCTTAATATTCTTTCCGTGATTCTCGCAATACTCAAAGGCAGAGATTGTAAGAATCTTCTCTGCTGGAAATAGCTGTTGTGTTGGTTTTGCTGGTGTTTTTTTCACAACTGCTTTCACTGCCTCTTTTTTTGCTGCTGCTTCTTTTTTTACCTTCACTTCCACTCCCTGCAATGCATTTTCATTCTGCTTTGCCGGTGCTTGCTGTATTGTTTGCAATTGCCGAGCCTTTTGGGCCTTTGGTTTTTCTGCTTTCATGTCTACCTTTAGAAAAGCCACAAAAATTACTGCAACTAAAACCCCAATGCCAGCAAGGACTTTTATTATCTTAAGAAATACAGGTTCTTTTTTATCTTCCATTTTTCAGCCTCCTTTTATAAGAACATAGAGCGCCAAAGAGAGTGTTTTTGCTCTCCATGAAGAAGCAGAGAGGTTTAATCTCAGTCTGGCGCTCTATATTGCTTACTTGCTTCTTAGCTTGTTCAGTTCTTTTTCTAGTTCCTTCTGCTTGCCCCAGTTTTCTTTTTCTATTTTAGTTTGCTCTTCATGGATGGACTCAAACTTCTCCTGATTAGCAGATTTTTGAAGCTCTATTGCCATATTATCAAACTCTGCCAAAGGTGTAAATGGCTCTGTTGTTTCAATAAACTTGATATTCACCTTATCTCCTTTTTCTGTTAGTGCAAGCTCTGGCAATAGGTTTATATCGCCTGCAAAAACCTGTTTTGGTTTTGTGTCAATAAGCAGATAAGATGTTGTTCCAACTGAATGTATTCTTATAACTGTGCCACTGACTGAGGCCTTCTCAACATCTTCAACCGGAGCTACCTGGTCTCCGCTTGTTGCCAAATACTGGCGATACTTTTGTAATGCATCTTCTTTGTTATCACCATATACCACCTTGGCTGTCACTGCATGGACTATTGCTACTTTCTGGTATATCCCATTATCATTTATTACAGGAACCACCCAGGTTAGCTCTCCATATATCCTATAAAGGATTGGCTGCGTCACATACCAATCAGGATGCTCTGAAAAGGTTGTTTTCACAGCAGAGACTACAGCATCTTCGGTTGGGCCTGTTAATTCAAAGTAAAATAACTCTCCTGTGCGGGTGCCCATCATTGTATATCCGACTAAAGACTTGTCTGTGAGTTTTGGTGATGTATGCCCTGTAAACCAGTAAGGCATTCCATCTTTCCCATAGGTGAGCCACAAGTCTTCATCCTGGGAGCCACCAAATGAGGTAGGCAAATGCACATCCATCTGCCCAACATTGCCTTGCCACCATCCATGAACATATTTCCCCCACCAGGTATTATAGCTGAAAGCTATTCTTTCTGGGATTACTCTGTCAACCCAGGCCGGAAGCTCATCTTTACCAAGCCTATATTCTTTTATTTCACCTGTTTCAGGGTCAACAACTAAAACTCCCAGCACCTTTTCACTGCCATAACCCACAGTAGGCATTACCATGCTTACAACCCAGTATGGTTTCAGGTTGTCTGTTACCTCAAAGTTGTAGTCTAATAAGCATACATTGTTATAGCCATGATAGTAAACGTAGCGTGCAAGATGGTTTGTCCAAAAAACCATTATAAAGCCGGGCGATATGCCATTTGCCCTGCGCCTTTCAAAGAATCCACCAAACTCTAATGGAGCTACCCAATAGAGCTCATTGCCTACTCTTTGGATAGAATAGTCTCCTGGCTTGTAGATGCTGCCATAATTCTTCCCGCCTTCTCCGATTATCTTGTCACCAATCCATTTGGCAGTCTCTTTTGGAACCAGGCGTATATGTTTTGTGTCTGTTTGCTCTAAGAAATCTTTGCTTGCTTTAACTTCCACGAGAGACTTTGTTTTATCAATGTTTATCACGCGATAAGCTGTAAGGTGGAATATACTCACCAATATAGCCAACCCAGTAATAGACACTCCAATCCAAGTTGTATTGTCAAACTCATTTGTTGTAGATTGTTCTATAAGAGTAATCATGATATTAACTACCCACCAAAAAATAAGAAGCTTTAAAGCACCGCCAAAAGGCCCTGTCATGGGTACTTGCACAACAGATAGAACCCACCATGTAAACAAAGTAAACACAATAAAACGCCATGCCCATCCGAACATATACTTTCCTTGTTCTTTTTTGATAAGCCCAAAACGAAAATAGATTGAGCTTAAAAATCCTATTACAAAAATCCAGCCGAATACTGACATTTTACTACCTCCTTTTTCTTTTTGCTTTCTCTGCTCTTTGCTTATCCTGCTTTCCTCTGTCACTTGAGTTCAAATTTCTTGCAGGATTAATGATGCGACATTGAACTAATTGAACTGCTCATAGCCATTCCTAAAATTAATCCTGAGCTATGATTTGAGCTTGCTTCATCTTCAGCTATGTTCTGCAATTTCTCTAATTCTCCTTTGCCTAAGAACACGCCTGTGCATTTAGGGCACCTGTCTATTATAATCCCTTCTTCGAGTATTTCCTTTTTCATATCGACCTTGCATTTAGGGCAGATTATCTTAGCCTCTTTAGCCTCTTTTTCAGCCTCTAATCTCAATATGCACCAGTCACATAAGCCAGAGCTGTCCTTTGTTCTTGACTTATTACAACTCTCACATTTCTTCCCAAATAACCAGTCTGGAATGCTCATCTCTCATTCCTCCTTTTTCTTTCTGCTTTCTCTGCTCTTTGCTTTTTTCCTGTTTTTGAAATTTATTATCCTTTCACTATGTTACTAGTTTGTAATTGCTCTTCTTCTATCTCTTTTCTTTTGAGTATGCCTCCTAGAATTAAACCAAAATGCAAACCGACCATTAATCCCACAATTACCCCACTAAAATATGCCACAATTACTATCATCTTTTCCATTTTTAGTTCCTCCTTTCTCTTGACTTCCTTTTCCCTTCCCTCATCTCTCTATCATTTTATTCCTTGAGGATACTTATATTTCCTGCATCTCCAGCAATAACCAAACCC
>JACOYM010000079.1 GCA_016181905.1 Candidatus Pacearchaeota archaeon
TCAGTTATATTAAGAAATCAGCAGAATTAAATTTAGTGGAAAAAGGCAATTCCTCGCTGTGCTTAAAAGCACAGGTATCCTTGCCTTTGATGTAATGACATAAAAATTGGTAGAAAATTAATGTCATTTGCTATAGTTATATTTTTTCTTCTTCGCCAGTATAAAAATAATTATGCCTGCAATAAAAAATAAAATGGCAAATGCCAGAGAATAATTGCCTGCGCCAAAGCCTTTTGAGACAGCATATCCTGTTGCGCTAATTCTTAAAAAAACCGATAACGTTAAAAGCCCGATTGAAAAAACAAGCAAGATTGCAGCTGCTTTTTTATGCAGTATCTCCTCTAAAAAGCCTTCCTTTTTGTGTTCTTTTCCTCTCGCCCTTTCCAGATGTTTCTTTATTTCTTCTGCCTCTTTTTCAATCTTTTCTGCCCATCCTTTATCTTCTTCAGCAATCTTAAATTTCTTACCTAAAAATGTCTCAACATACATTAGTTTGTATCTATCAGAGAGAGTTAATCCTTCCTCGTCTTTATCTTCTGAATACCTGTTTAGCCCTTCATCAGGTATCTTTCTTTCTTCTTCTTTGTCTCTTACTGAAAGTCCATATTCTTCTTTGAAAAATCTAGAAAAAAGGGGCTCTTGCGCTATAATATAATGCTCGGGGCAGGGTCTTTTATAGCCATAATGCCCAGGGTCAAGAATAGAGAATTTCTTTGCCTTATATGTTCCAACTGCCATTTTAAGTTTCAGCTTTCCTCAATTTTACTTATCCTGCTCGCTTGCATCATGGTATATTAATGTCATTTGCTATATTTCATATACTTGTTCTTATACTTGTCAAAATACAAAACGCTGTCAAGATTTGCCTTCTGCCTCTTTTTTGTTTTTCCCAGCTCGTAACCTATCGGCAGAATTGCCTCAACATTAACATCGTCCGGAATCTGAAGAATGCCCTTTACAACCTCGTCAGAAAAAGCGCCTATCCAGCAGCTCGCAAGGCCTAAATCAACAGCCTTTAATAAAAAATGCTCTATCGCAGCCCCTGCCTGATGCCTTGAATACATCTCTGCCCGGTCTTCATACAATCTTTTCAGCTGGTCGTTCTTTGAGCATACAACAACAGCATATTGCGCCTTAACAAGAAAATCATGCTGGCTTGCGTCAGCAAGCCCTTTTATCTTTTCCCTGTCGCTGACAAGTATAAATCTCAGGCTCTGCACATTGCCTGCCAAAGGCGCATGAAGCGCGCAGCTTATTGCCTTAATAACCTCTCTCCAGTCAACCTTTTTAGAAGAAAAATTCCTGATGCTTTGCCTCTTCTCAACAACCCTGTCAAATTCCATAAGATAACAAGACAGAAAGAGTATAAAAAGATTATGGAAAAACGTCCCGGAGAGGACTCGAACCTCTGACCTACTGATTAACAGTCAGCCGCTCTACCTGTTGCTCCCTTTCTCAGTTTTGCTTTGAAAAGTCTGAGCTACCGGGACGTGCCAGGAAAAACTAATATAGCTATTTAAAACTTATTCTTTTTTATTTTCTTTTTAGAATCCTCAACTATCTCCAAATCATCAGAGCCCCTCTCCATACCCCTGCTCTTTTCCAGGTAGCTGTAAACATTTGCCTGCTTGCTTCCCTTTATGAGTGATTTCATGGCAGTAAGAGCAAAATCAATATCCTCTGCCTTTCCAATTATGCCGACCATATTGTCGTGCAAAACAATCTCGCAGTTGGAAAGCTCGCACATTGTTTTTAATGTCCTGCCAAACGTTCCTATAACCCTTGCTCTCACCTCGCTCAAATTCTTTCTGCGGGATATGTCCTTTATGCTTATCTTCTCAAACACATAATTCTCATCAGCAAGAAGCAATGCCTCATTAATGCTGAATCCCAGCTCAACTGCATCAAAAACCCTCAAGGCAAGATATTCGCTTAATTCATCACCAGAAATGATTATATTATTTCCTTTAAAGCCAATCTCCACGCCCAGCTTTTTCTCAATCAGCCCTTTATTTTGCGCTATCTTTCTTTTATTTTTAACATAAAATGCTCTCATCCTGTCAAAACTCTGACCCCATTGTCTTGAGATACCCTTTATTCCTCAGCCACTGAATAGCTGTTGGCGTGTATTTGAATATGACATCCCCTTTTTCATCATCAAACTCCCATGGCTCTACAATTACAACATCCCCCTCTCTAAGCCATAGCTTTCTTTTCATCCTTCCTGGAACCCTGCAATTTCTTGCTTTTCCGTCAAGGCATCTTACAATCATTCTTGCCCCTCCAACTCTTTGTTCAATAATTCCAACAACCTCTTTGCCTCTCGGAAGCCTAACTCTGATAAACTCCGGGTTCTCTGCCCCTTCCTGCGGGTTGCGGTATCCCTTCTTGCTTGCATTCCTGCTGCTTTTCTTCTTGTACATCTTATGATAAAAAATCATAGATTTATAAAGGTTTATAAAAAATTAATTCTTAAGAAATCCTCACATATACTAACATTAAAGAAAGTTATTTAAATAATACAGATATCTTCTTATCATGATAAAAAGAGCAGTGCTGTTTGATTTAGATAATACCTTGTATGAATATGACCCCCCGCATAAAAAAGCTCTTTTTGCTGTTTACAAAGAGCTGAAAAATAAAATAAAACTTTCCAGAAAGAAATTTGATTTTTTATTCAAAATTTCAAAACAGGAGATTCATAGAGAACTTTCAGGAACAGCTTCGGCACATAATCGCATTTTATATTTTCAAAGATTAATTGAAAAAACGCATAATACTATAGAACCTGCAATTATATTAAAATTATATGAAGTCTATTGGAAGGCTTTTCTAAAAAACATGTCTTTATCGCATGGAGTTTTATCAACACTAAAGCAACTAAAGAAACAAAATTACATGATTGCAATAGTCTCAGATATGACAACACACATTCAACTTAGAAAGTTAAGAAAACTCAAAATAACAAAATATATCGATTATTTAGTAACATCCGAAGAAGCTGGTTCTGAGAAGCCGCATTCAATAATGTTTCTTTTGACATTAAACAAATTAAGATTAAAACCAGAGGAAGTTATAATGGTTGGGGATAGTCTTATTTCAGATATAGAGGGAGCAAATTCAGTTGGAATCCCCACAGCTCTGATTAAAAAAGGAAGATTTTACAAACAATCAGAAGAAAGTTATCAAAAACCTAATGTTGTTATAAAAGAAATTTCTGAAATCTTAGATATTCTAAACTTCAAAATTCCACGAGTTCAAACCACTCGTTAAAAAGAATTCTGAGAGTGATTAAAAAATAGTAGTTTTTGACAACAATAACATAATCCTCACACAAACACCAGCGCAAAAGGCACGCCCTGAATTGTTTTTATGCCTTCCCTTGAAATTATGCCTGCCTTCAATGCAGCATCCACTGCCTGCCTGCCAACAATATTAAAAGTAGCGTCCTCACCTGCAGCATTCCTTATGATATTCACAGCCTCTTTTTCTGCCTTTTCCTCGCCCTTAAAAAAATTCTCATTAATCTCCAGCTGCATTATTCCTTCTTCAAGCCTTTTCCCAATAAGCTCAGAATCACAGACTGCAACAACGTCTCTGTAAGACTTGTGTATTTTCACAAGCATTTTCATTTAAAACAGGCAAGACTACTTTCCGCCAATTCTGCAAACAGTTGTTCCGCACTCAGGGCACTTTCCTTTAAACATCTTCACTCCTCTTGATGTTGCAGTTTCCTTTGGGTCCTTCATCTCAACCTGTTTCTTGCATTTCATGCAACGTCCTTCTACCATTTTTCCTCCATTTTTATTTTATAATTGATTTTTGTATTATAGATAATAAAAAATCTGTTTTTAAACCTTTGTTTGAAGGTTTTTACAGCCTATATCCTATGCTGTGCTTCGCCCCGCATGCCAGGCAATGCAGAAAAGAAAACCTGTCCTGCTTTATGATTTCTGTATCAGGCTTTTTGCACTCCCTGCATATTACAAATTCC
This sequence comes from Candidatus Pacearchaeota archaeon, assembly GCA_016181905.1. Classification (GTDB taxonomy): domain Archaea; phylum Nanobdellota; class Nanobdellia; order Pacearchaeales; family GW2011-AR1; genus JACOYM01. The sequence goes on from JACOYM010000079.1 coordinate 3,995, forward strand.
TTTGCATAAAGCTCTATCTTGTCATTTATCCTCTGGCTAAGCAGCTTTCTGTTTAAAACTAATCTCTCTCCTTCAATCTGCCCAGGCGTGGCAAGCTCTTTCAGCAAAAACTTGAGAAAATGCTCTGGCTTTCTCCTGAAATAAGAGCACATCTGAAAAAAGTTTGTAATAATCGTCTTGTTTCCTTCCACATGCCCCTCTGCCTTGGGAATTTCAAACCTATCGCTCTTGCTTTCAACTGCCTTGACATGCTTGTATGCCTCGTCTAAAAGCTGTTCGTAATTTTCCATTTTAATCTATACTCTCACAGAACTAAGCATTATAAATCTTTACTTAGAATTTTTCGCGCTGGCTTCGCCAGAATCCAATATCCCATAAGCATAGCCATCGTCGCCGCCGTCCAAGTCGTAGCCATCGACACTCAACCTGTTACCAACAAGGCACTCGCAGGAACCCAAACACGCAACCAGCAAGATAGGTTCTTTGACACTATCAAATCCCCAAACATTAACTCCTCTCGTGTAAAATTTAGGAGAAGCAATTGCTCTAAGATTTTCAGCTTCTTTTTTTTCAGTATACTCTAAAATTCTTGCCAATCCACCTTGCGCAAAAGTATCGCAATCCTGAACTCCCATGCTAAATGTTTCATAGGGGGCAAAGGCAAGATCATTATCTAAAAGATAAATTCCATTAACCTTTTTGCTTGTTTTTAAAAAAGATTTAAGAGTTTTTTCGTCAGTTATAGGGCTTCCCTGCCTGTCTACTGGAGGATTTGCAAAAACACCTTCTGGTGTTCTTACTATTTTGCCAACCTGAAGCCATCTTGGGTCAAAAATCTCTGGCTTGGCTCTGTTTTCAAAATCATAAGCATTAATTAAAATAGTTTCGGCAGTAGTTGCTGGCTTAAAAGAAATTGTTTCCCCAGTTTCAGGATGAGAGTATTGTTTTTGCATTTCTGCTTGATTGTCTTTGTAAGTGCCAGGCCCAAAAGCAGATAAACTGGCAATGAAATTTCTATCTCCTTTAACCCTGATTAATCCTCGTGCAGGATATTTTGCCTGTTTTTCTTGAATTATTGAATATTTTGTTTCCATGCTTTTTCTAAGAAAAAAGTGTTTATAAATCTTTTCGTTTTGTTACTTTTATATAAAGACAACAAATTTAAGGCTAATGCCTGCCCTATTTTGGAAAAGAGCCTTATCCCAAAAACCTTATTTTTCCCGGGCGGGGCTCATACAGCACGCCTTCCTCAAGCAGCCTTGTTATCTCCTGGTTTATAATCTGCGGCGAGGTGTCAATCGCCATTATTATCTTGTCTGCCTCAAGCCCCCCCTCACTTTCAGCGTTCTTTACCATCTCAATAATCCTGTCCTTTATTGCAATTATCTCTTTTTTGTCAACTGGCTTCTGGCTTTTTTCCATGTCCAGCTCAAGCTTCCTTACTAAAAGATGCCTCGGGTCAACAACCTTTATTATTTCAGGGGATATATAGTTCTCATTATTAAATGCCTTTATAGTGCCAATAACCCTTACGCTATTTCCTTGCGTTATATCCTTGAATCTTTCAATATCCTCCCCAAAAATCTTAAGGCGAATCTGGCCGGAAGCGTCGTCTATTGTAAAAAAAAGATATTTCTTCTCCCCCTCGCTTGCATATCTGTCTATAATGTTTGCTATTATGTTCACCCTGTATATCTGCCTGTCTCCAAGCTCTACAAACCTTAATCTGCCTTCCTCCATAATGCTCTTGCCTTTGGACAAATCCCCGATTCTCAGCTTGTATGCTGTCTGTCTTTTTATCGCTTCTAGCATTTTAATCTATTCTTTTGATAACCTCTGAGATTATTTTATCATCACTTATGCTGTAATCTTTAAAGTTTATATATTTAATTTCAAGCCTTTTTAATAGTTTATTCATCATAACCTCTATTCTCTTTTGGAACTCAGAATCTAGTGAGCGTATCTTGTCCTTCTTTAAAAACCCTTGTCTTATTGGCAGTTTTATAAGGCAGTCATAGGTTTTCATATGCTCAGCTACAATAGGCTCAATCACCCCTGATATTCCAAACTTGTCTGCATAATAACAATAGCCATCCAAAACACTCCTGTCGCAGACTAAAAAGTCTGATTTTCCTTCTTCCTCAATTTCCCCTATGATTTGGCTTAATATTATCCATATCTGTGTTTTTTTCGAGGCTTGCTCATTTATAGGAAACGGGCATTTTCGTGCAATCTCTCCGAGAAAGTCTGCGTCTACCCCCTTTTTCTTTAATTTTGACACTAATTCATGGGCAAGGGTAGTCTTGCCAACCCCATGCGTGCCTATAAAAGCTATCTTTCTCATTTTATATCCTCTGCACAAACCCTTTTCTTGGAATAAATACATCTCCTGATATGTTAAGCTTGCCAAGAGCGTCCTGAATGTCCTCTGGTTTGAGCTTGCCTTCCATCTCCTTCTCTATCTCCTGCACAGGAATCAATTTGCCTATTCTTGACTCAAGCCTTGCAAGCGCTTCCCTGACAAGAATAATCTTGCTTCTCTGGGACGTTGATATGCCTGTAACAATCTTGTCAATGTCAAATGTTTTTGTCTCATAGTCATATCCCACCTGCATCAGATAGTACTTTGTTAAATTAATCGCCCTTCTGACATCATCCCTTGTCACCTTTTTGCTAAGCCTTGTTTTGGCGCTCGCCTCGCTCAGCCTGACAATCGCCTCCAGCTGCCTTGCGCTTATTGGAATTGGCTTTAATACATCATCTGAGGATGTCGGCGCATTCCTCAAATCGACATAAAACCTCTTTATCTCATCTACCGCCTCGTCTGTCAGCTTCGGCTGGACCCTTTGTTTTGAATATGCAATATATTTCCTGAAAAGCTCTTTTTCTATAACGTTCTTTGCCTCTGCTTTCTGGTGCTCCATCAGCACATGGGTTGCTATTGCCTCATCCTTTGCCCTGTCTGGCAAATCTCTTAGTATGAATATAAGGTCAAACCTGTTAAGCAGTGTTGGCTGGACATCTATCTGCTTGGCAATAGGCTGAAATGGGTCAAATCTTCCAAGCTTTGGATTTCCTGCTGCCAGAACACTTGTCTCTGCGCGAAGCGTTGCCTGAACATTAGCCTTGCTTATTGTGACTGTATTATGCAATATGCACCCTTGCGAGATAAATGAGTGGCTTGGCTCTATTGTAACATCATAAGCCCATTTTTCACTTTCATTCTTTATCAGCTCTATTCCAATAACTTTGTCCCATCCTATATCTGTAGTCAATTTCTCCAAAAAATCTCTATTTTTCTGATTTTTTGAAAGTTCTAATAGGCTTTTCAAAAATCTTCTGGAAAATGAAAATTTATCCTTTCTTTTCAGATGGTCGTAGATTATATCATAAATCTTATATCTTCCCACATTCTTTAGCCCTTCATCTTTTATTATGCTAATAATCTTTTCATTAAAACTATCTGGGATTATATCCTTTACACTTCTCTTAATCTTCTTCTCTCTCAAATAAGCCTCAATTATATTATTCTTTTCTGCCCTTATAAAAGATATTTCATTTAGAAATTTTTCTATATTGTCATAAGAGGTTATCAAAACCTTGAAGAATTCCCTATCAGTATTTATATTGCTTCTTATTCCAAACCTTAATAATAAGTCTTGTATTTGTTCAGCTAATCTTTTGCTTTTTGTTCCATAGCCAATTCTTATTGTCCTTTTCTTAATCGTAACATAGCCATCCCCTTCAAACAAGGCAGAAAGCATCTTTGCTATGTCCTGTTTCCGCCCCTTCATAAGAATTCGCGGGATTTGTTTTTCCCCTGCTCTTTTTAGAACCTCAGGAAAAACAGCCAGGAAAAATCTGGCAAGCTCTGTTGATATATACCTGTACATGAATCTTGCCCCATATTCATCTATTCTTGCTTGTTTATACGGGCAAAGATTAAAAACAGATTTCATGCAGCTTTCAAAATCATCTAGCAGCCTTTTATCCTTATTTGCAAAGTTAATTCCTATAATCTTGCCCCTGTTAATCTCTTTTGAGCCCTCTGCAACAAGATAGCCAATTATCTTGAATAATTCTCCATTATTTTTATTGGGTATCTTTATATGCTGTATTGCTCTTTTATTTTCAAAATTATAATCAAGATACTGCTCTTTTCCTTCTATAGGCATTACTAATGCAATTGGTATATCCTCGGCGATTTTTATTGAATCTGCTCTTTTTGTTATTATCTCTCCATTCTCTGCGCAAAAAACAGGATGCTCGGGCGTTACTATTATCTCTCTGCCATTGCCAAACTTTATCTTTATAAACCTGTCAAATGCCTTATGTTTGCTTACTCTCGCAACCTTTGTCTTGAATATTCTTTTCCAATCTGTTGTCAAAACCTCAATATCATGTGCTGGTAAAATAATGCAATCTTTGCCCTCTATCAACTTGTCCTTATTCTTTTCCAACAAACTTTCTACAAACTCTCCTATCTTAACCTCAGAGCCATCTGCAAGGCTGATTATTGTATCATAATGAAAACACTGCTGCTCAAGCGCCTCGTGCATAGCGCTCCTGTCTCCCTCATCCATCTTCTCAACCTCATCAATGCAAACAAGCCCCTTATTTGCCAGCACCATTGCGCCAGCCTCCAGGCTCCATCCCCTCAAAAACTCATCCCTGACAACTGCTGCTGTTAATCCCGCTCCTGTTGTTCCCCTTCCTGCCACATATCTTCCTTTAGGGGAGATAGAAGCCATAAACTTCAGTATAACAGACTTTGCAACCCCTGGGTCTCCGACAAGCAGAACATGCAAATCCCCCCTGCTGTCTGTTCCATCAGAGCGCTTTTTCTTCACGCCTGAAAACAGCTGCAACACAAGAGACTGCTTTATCTCCTCATATCCATAGACGCTCGGAGAAATGCTCTGGGCAAGTTTTTCAAATATCTTTGGGTCCTCTGAAAGCTCTTTAATCTGCCTCTCATCCTCCTCATCTATCTCTAATGTTTCAAATGTTTCTTCCAATGGGATGACATTATTAACCTCCACCATCAAATCAAATCGTGTCTGTATTGCCCCTGTATGCGTAGGAACTGGCACCTCCTTGAGAATGCCTATCACCCTGACTCTGCTCCCGGGCGTTGTCCTCTCCTCCATCTTCGGGTCAACCAAATCCTCTTTCAGGAAAACAGATATCTTTCTCGGCTGCTCTCCCCCCTCCAGTGTTTCAGGAGATTCCTCAACAACAATTCTCTGCACATCAACCATCTCCCTGCTTGTTAACTTAAAACCACCCTTTCTGCCGCAGCTGCAGCGGGAAGGCTCCCTGAAAGTCCTCTCTACCTGCAGGACAGAGATGATTGTTCCGCAGGAAGGGCATTCAAATTTTGCATTTACAACCTGGCAGGACAGAGATGATTGTTCCGCAGGAAGGGCATTCAAATTTTGCATTTACAACCTGGGGCCTTACTTCGCTTGCCTGCCTGACTATGCCCTCAATTGTTATAAATGTGTTAAGATGTATTGCCCTCAAATTCCTTACCTTAATGAAATGCGTCTCAGGCAAATCCAAAAGCCTTACCCGGGGATTGCTCACTAATCCCAAATCCTCCAATGCAACATCCAGTATCTGCAGCATCTCCTCTGGATACGAGAGAATATTTTCCGCCAGCTCATGGGAAAATGAGGATAAATCCTGAAAGCTAATGAATACAACCTTCTTTCCGCCCCTTATGTATTTTCCCAGCTCTTTCTTGTAAAAATTAAAGAAATTCTTCGCCTCTATTAGCATCTCCTCTGTTTTCAGCTTCTTTTCCATGTTGCACCTTTCTCTGCTTTGCTTTTCACCAAAATAGGACAAGCTGCCTCTTTTTATTCTTTTTTATATGCTGTTATATATATTGGCATAATTGCACATAATGCTGCTTTTAATTAGCCTATAAACTCCCTTATTTCCCTTTTTCCTTAGTCTTTTAGAAACAAAATGCGAGTTTATACTTTATTAAGTTATCTTACTATGAAGAAGTGGAGAAAAGAGGAAGGCGTTGCACAAAAATAAAACATGTTTATGTGCAAACATAGTTTTTGTCACAAAAAGTCAGCACCTGAAATAGAGTCAGCCCCTTCTTTATCCTGAATAAGAAGAACTTTACAATTATTCTCACCTCTATTGATAAGACACATTGCTCGGTGATTACCTAAGATCACCTCAAATAGACCATTATATTTCCTAACGATAATAGGAATTTCAGATAACAAAGAACCTACAATTTGGCTTAAAGAAGAAATTCTTTTGATAGATTCGTCACTTTTTATTTTATCAGAATTTTTTAATTTAATACCTCTTTGTGAGCCTCCATGTAAATCATCTAAACATAACAATTCTAAAGGGACTTCTATTAATTTGCAGTATTTATTATCTAATCTATCAAA
>JACOYM010000080.1 GCA_016181905.1 Candidatus Pacearchaeota archaeon
AGCGATCTCTCTGAAACAGTGCCTGCATAGGTTTAATCCATATTTGTCTATGTGCGCGCCAAACCTTCCGCATCTCTCGCACTTCTTTGTTGAAATTCCAAATTTTCTTTCTTTTGGCTTGCAGTGCTTTATAAACCTGCTCATTATCACAGGCTTATTCTTAAGCTGCTTCAAAATCTTCTTCCAGTCGCTCGCTGTCATTTTAATAAATCCTCAGATTTTTAAAACCAAGAAATTCTATGAATTTCTGGCTCCAGAAAATTTTTCTGAAATTTTCTTGGTCCTGAAAATTGTCAAATTTTTTCATTTTATTATTTTTCTTGTTTTTTATTTTATATTTGTATTAAAATTTTTCTGCATAAACTCAACAATCTCGTTTTCAGTTACATGCTGCTTTTTTGGCAGCCTTCCTGTTCTAATCCTTCTGTAAACTACCCTTTTCCCAGCCCTGCAAAATACAACAGTCACGTCTAATCCTAAAATTCCGACATCTCTCTGGTACTCCATTCCGGGTATTTCTATATATTCTGGTATGCCAAATGAAAAATGATTCTCCTTGATATGTTTTCTCTTCAGCTGGTTCTCAACTGCTCCAAGCAGTCTTTTTAGCAGTTCATGTGCCTTCTCGCCCCTTATGGTCACTCTGCACCCCACTTTAAGCCCCGGCCTGACGCCAAGCGAGGGAATCCTTCTCCTTGACTCTGTTTTCACCACCTTTCTTCCGGAGATTATTTCAAGCAGCTTTGCCTCTTTCTCCAGCTTGTCATCGATGCCTCCGCTGTTTAAAATAACTTTCTCTAGCTTTATCTCATTCATCTTTGGTTGTTTTTGGCTTTTATTTTCCATTTTGGCATCTACTCTATAACTGTTAAGTCCTTTTTCTGAATTTCAACATCTTTCTCGCCAATCTCAATAATTGCTGTCTTGTCCTTTATGTCTTTTATAATTCCTTCTCCCCCCTTATGCTTTCCAACACTGACGAAAACCCTGGCGCTCTTTTGCACAGGCAAAACCCTGATTATCTTTTTCTCATTCAGGTCAATAACCACGCTCTCCCCTGTTTTTGCCTTTCCGTTGTACAGGATATTCTCTCCATTATCCAGGTTAAGCTGAAACTTATTTTTTCCAATAGCCTTCTTGCCATTAATCCTGCATATTCTTTTTGCCGCATCCTTCTCTTTTATCTCTTCTGCCTGGAACTTTCTTTTTGAAAGGATAATCCTATAGTTTTTATTTATCTTTTTTATTGTTATTATGTCAAATACCAGCAGGGAGAATCTTTCATCCTTTCTTGTTTTTCCATTAATGGCTACATTTCCCTCATTTAATATCTTTTTAATCTCCTTTCTTGTTCTGCCAAGCTTTAGCATGTCTCTCAGCACAACAAGCAGCGGAATTCCATTTCTCTGCCTTGACACAACTACATATTTCCTGCCTTTTCTTGTCAATGGCCATTCTTTAGGTATTGTTTCTCTTGTTTGATGCATCTTTCTTTTCCTTCTTGTTTTTTTCTTTATTTTCTAATATAGGATTTGGCAAGCCTTGGCCTTTATTTTCAGATTTTTCTGTTTTGCTTTTTAATCTTTCTTTGTCATCCATATTAAGCTCAGTTATCTGCAGGTTGCTTGGGGCAAACCATACGCTTATCTTTGTCCCGTCCTTCTTTGCCCTCTGAATTCCCTGTATGTTTATTCTTGTCCTTTTCAGGTCAACCCTGTCAACCTTTCCTGTTTTTCTTTTAAATTCCCCCCTCATTATTCTTACAGAATCTCCCTTTCTTACCTCTATGCTCCTTCTTCCATGCCTTTTTCTCAGTTCCTTTGAAAGATTTGATGAAAGGAATCTGTGCCTTATGTGCAAAGGAGATTTGGCCCTGTATTTTCTCTGCTTTCTCGGCTGCCTGCTTCCTTTCCATTGCGTTGAAAATGCTTTTTTCATTTTAATAAATTCTCAAACATCAGAAATTTTAAAATTTCTGATAGCTATCAAAAACCTCCTTGTTTTTGAAGTTTTTAAAATACAAAAAATTTTTAATTTTTTTCATTTTAATAAACTCCCTGGGCGATTTTTGCCACCTGCGCCCATCTTTCTAATACTTCCCTTGCCACAACCCCCTTTATCTGCGTGCCTTTCGGGTTTCCTTTGTCATCCTTAAGCAAGGCAACAGCATTGTCTGCAAAGCATATCCTCTCTCCTGTTAATCTTCTGTATGGCTTTTTTTGCCTTATTACAACAGCATCAAACACCTTTCCTTTCATGTCAGGCAGACCGACTCTTACGCTTACCTTCACCCAGTCTGCAACTCCTGCAGCTATCTGCTTTCCTTTTCTTGACTTGCCTCTTTTCACAGAGACTATTTTTACAATCCTTGCTCCGCTATTATCATTCGCTATCAAATGGCATCCTAGGTTTAATGCCTTTGTTCTCCTTGCGCCAATAGCTTTCATTTTATCTTCTTGACAACAACAAATTTAATTATTTTGCTTAAAGGCCTGCATTCCTGTATTCTTATATAATCCCCGACATTTATCTCATTATACAGGCAATCAGGAAGCCTTGCATGCAGCCTTGTCTTGGACTTTGCATATCTTTCATATTTTGGAATGTAAACAACCCTTTCAAAAGCTATAACAACCCTCTTGTGGAATTTTTTTGCAACACTTCCTTCAAAAACTCTGCCTCTGATGCTTAATTCCCCGTGGAAAGGGCAGTTTTTATCGTTACAACTGCCTGCTTTGCCTTCTGTCTGCTTCTCTTCCTTTTTCTCGCTTTTTTCAGCTTTATCTTTTTGGGTTTTCATTTTCTGTGAATACACCTCTTGCTTCTCTTGCCTTTGCGTTTGTTTAGTCCTCTATTGAACCTTCAGGAAAGCCCAGCCTGATGAGTATTGGCTTGACCTTTTTCAGGTGATTTCCCTGCAGCTCCACAATGCCGTTTTTTATTGTTCCGCCGCAAGCCAGCTCATTCTTAAGGCTTTTTGCCGTCGATTTTATATCGATGTCCTTGCTTATTCCTGTTACCTCAGTCACTATCTTTCCAAACCTTTTCTTCACTGTTTTCACTTGTATCCTTTGCTCGCTCTTCGCGATGTTTTCACAAACACAAGCCTGTTTTGGCAGGCCGCATTTTGGACATATATCCATCTTATTTGTTTTTGAGCATGATTTTTATTTTTGCGTTTGCCTTTGCGCAGTCAGTATTCTTGCAATTGCCTTTTTAATCTCTTTTACCTTCACCTTTCCTGACTTATTGGCAGACACATTTGCCTTTATTAATTCTTGTTTTAGCTCTTTAAGCTTTTCTTCTCTTTCCTTGCCACTAATCTTTGACAGGTCGTTAAATTTTAATACTGCCATTTTTATTTCTTATTTTCTTCTGTCTTTAATTTTTCTTCTTTCTTTGCTTCGCTTTTCTTTTTCCTTGTCTTTTTTGTCTTCTTCTTGCCGTCCTCAATCGCCTTATTCTCTTCAATCTGCCTTTTCTGATTTTCCAATTCCAGGGCATTTGACCTTATCTTTGACTTCATCTCTTCATTTACAATAATCTGGTCATGAATATGGACATCTGGAGGAAGTATGCTTACCTTTATGCCAACAACACCCGCAACAGTCTTTGCTGTTGATTTTGCCCTGTTTACTATCTTCGCAGTATCGCCTGTTTTTTTCAGGTAGCCAGAGGCAAATCTCCAGCTCTTTGCCCTCTCGCCAGGCAGTTTCCCGCTCAACACAATCTCTACGCCCAATGCCCCTGAGCTGATTATTTTCTCCAGCGCCCTGTATGCAACAAGCTTGAATCTTATTGTGCCCTGCCTTTCAATCAGCATTGCAATATCATCAGCCATTATCTGCGCATCAAGCTCGGGCTTCATTATCTCTGCTATTTCTATATGGGGATTTTCAAGCTTAAATCTTTTTTTCAGTATATCTGTAAGCTCTGCAATCTTTTCCCCTCTTCTTCCAATAACCAGGCCCGGCTTGTTGGTATAGACAACTATCTTCTCGCCAACAGGAGTGTATTCTAAATTCACCATGCTGACTATCCCTATCCCCAGGGAGTGTTTTATGAATTCCTTAACCCCCAATTCATCTTTCTTAAACTGAACAAATTTTTTCTCTTCCATTTTATTTTTTATTATTTTTAAAGTCCTTTATTTTCAATAAAACATGTGTTCTTTTAAATTTCATAGAGCCTCCCCTCTTATGGGGCCTTGAAGCCCTGTTTGCATTTGCAAAATATATCCTTGCTGTGGCATTAATAGGGTATCTTCCTGAAGCCATTCCTTTTCTATGCGGAATTTCCCCCTTGAAGGCAATCGCCCATTTCTTTTTCAAAACATCTTCAAGTATCTTTAATGAATCATTAATCCTCTTGTTCTTTATTGCCCTGCATATTGCAATAGCATGCTTTGTCGATATAGGGGCATTTCTCCCATAAGCGAGAGCCTCGCTTTTGCTTGGCTTTTTTTCATCTGCCTTTTTCTTTTCAGCCTTTGTTTCTTCTTTTTTTGCCTCTATCTTTTCTTCCACTGGCTTCTGCTCGGTTTTAGTTTCTATTTTAGCTTCTTTCTTTTCCTCGCTAATTGCTTTCTCTTCTTCCTTGCCCTGTTTTGTTTGTTTTTCTTCTGCCATTTTTTATTTTTCTTATTTATTCATCTTTATTTGACTGATAGTGAAGCAGAGCTCTTGGTTGCTCCAATCCCCGGAGAGCCATGCTCTACCTTCCTCCTTGTAAGCGCAAACTCTCCAAGCCTGTGCCCCAGCATATCCTGGTTTATCTTCACAGGAAAAAACTCCTTGCCTGTATGGACAAGAACAGTCCATCCAACCATCTTTGGTGTTATGATAATATGCCTGTGATGCGTTCTTATCGGCTTGTTGTTTGCTATCTTTTTCTGCGAGTCCTTGATAAAATTCTCAATAACATCAAACTTTCTTAAAACACTTCTCCTCATCCTGGATTTCAGGTACTTTGCAAACTCTCTCACATCTAGCACATTCAATTCCTCCAATGTTTTTCCCCTGAATTTGAATTCTTTTGCCATGTTAAAATTTTATTTTCTGGATTTTGTTTTTATATTTTATTTAATTTCATTTCCTATTTTCCCCTTCCTGTTCTGCTCGGCCTTAACAGCCCAACCTTTGCTCCAGGAGGCGCGTTTCTCTTTGCTATCTTTGATTTTATTCTCTTGCCTCTTCCAGAGCCGAAAGGATGGTCAACCGCATTCATCTTGACAGCAGATGTTCTTGGCCACAATTTATTCCTTGCCTTTTTCATGTGATGCATCTTTCCTGCCTTGGCTATTGGCTTTTCAAGCCTGCCTGCTCCCGCAATTATTCCTATTGTCGCCCTGCATTTAACATCAAGAAATACCTCTTTTTTTGAAGGCAGCATGACTCCTACTTTGTCTATTCTGCTTTTAGAGATAATGGCAGAGCTTCCAGATGCCCTTACAATCTTCCCGCCGTCATTTGGATGCAGCTCAATATTATATATTCTTGTTCCGACAGGGATTTCTTTTAGTGCAACTATATCCCCTGGATTGCTGCCTGCTCCAATATTTACCTTCTGCCCTTCTATCATGCCTTCATATGCAGGATTGTAAAATATCTCCCTGCCCGCCTTAATCTTCGCAAGCGGCGCAGAGTGCGCAGGCGAGTTTATCAATTTCAAAACAATTCCCTCGCCTGTTAAAAAAGGATATTGTATTTTGTATCTAAATGCACTTTTCCTGACTCTATAAGTAAGGCTTCCATGCCCCCTCGCCCGCTGAATAATTCGTTTTCCCATTTTATTTTTATATCATCCCCAGTTTAGTTGCCAGATCTATTGCAGGATTTTCCTTTTTTAATTTAACATAAGCAAACTTTTTGTTTTGCCTTATCATCACATTTATATTCTCAACCTTTACCTTGAAAATCTCCTCTATCTCCTTCTTTATATCGGGCCTTTTCATTCTCTTGTCTACGCAGAATATGATTGTGTTTTCTGCTTCAATCAGCTTTATTGCCTTTTCACTTGTTACGGGTTTTATTATTGTCATCTTAAATTTTTTGAAATTTAATGAGCCAGAAAATTTTATTTTCTGGATTTTTTGTCTCCTTTTGCTTCTTTTTTATCATCTTTTGTTTTCATCTTCCCTTCAATTCTTTTTTCCAAATCCTCTATTGCCTTTTCTGTGTAGACTGCCAATCTTCCAGGCTTGCCTTCTGCCAAATCCTCTATTGAAAGCTCCCCTGCCTTTTTTATGTCTATTCCGCTTAATCTGGCATTCTCGTCATCTCCAGTAACAAGCAGCATGCCCGCGCTTCTCCTGTATTTTCTGCCCCTTAACTTTCCTTTTCCTGCCCTGACAGATTTTTTCTGCAAGGCAATGCTGTAAAGATTTCCAAGAATCTTTTTCATTGCCTCAATAAAATCTTTTGCCTTCAATCCTGTGATTTTAGACTCAATAATAAATGGGGCATTAATTTTTTCGTCCCTTATGCTTGAATATCTTTTTCTGATAGAATCTGCATTTGCAGTTGCTGCTATCGCGCTTAAGAACGCTATTTTTAATTCTTTCTTGTTTATCTTTTTCTTATTAAGCATGCTTTTAATCTTTGGGGGATGCGCCTTTCTTCCGCCTCTTGTTCCTGAAATGGTTGCGCCAATCCAAAAGAATTGTGTTCCTCTTCTCCACATTATCTTCCTTGGAATCCTTGATATTCCTTTCCCATAGGCTGTTTTCCATTTTCTTCTTGCATGCTTCAGCTGCCCGCTTGCAGAGGCCTGCAATCCTTTTATATTATTCTTTATATTTTGTTTTATAACCTCAGATTTATCAATTCAAAGTTTTTCTTCTCCTGCCTTTTTGTTTTTCTTGACGGGGCAGTAATCAATAACTGCCTTTTCACAGGGCCCTGCACACTCCCCCTGGCAATAGCATACTCTGTCATAATCTTGCCATATTTTCCAATTTCAACAGGCTTTTCCTTGGCTGTTTTAACATCAATTATCTTGGTGTTTGCCGTTAATCTTGTGAAAAATCCAAGCTGCCCTGCCATTGCTGTCCTGAATGTGACATATGAAGGATGCCATGGCCCCAGGCTTCCGGGCCTTCTCCTGCCCTTTTCAGATTTATGCTGCCTTAAGCTTATTCCAAACCTTTTCACAGGCCCCTGGAATCCCCTTCCCTGAGTAACCCCCCTGACATCTACAAGAGAATTCTTGCCAAATATCTCGCTGAACAAAATCTCTTTGCCGAGATTATTCTTTACAAACTCTAATTTCTCAGCCAATGTTCCGGAGATTGCAACCTCGCTTAAATCAGGTGTTTTTTTGATCTTTGTCTTGTCAACCTGGGAATAAACTATAACCCTGATATTATCATAATTATCCATCTCTTTTTCTGTCTTTTCAATCTGCTCCTTGGCATTAGCCTTTTTTGGCAGCTTTATTTTTCTTTTCAGATTTTTGTCTGATATGTCATTTAAAATCTCTTTAGCTACAACCCCTCCCTTATAAAATCTTGCGGACAAAATCTTAATAGGGGGGCACTCAAGAATTGTTACAGGAACGATAATCTTTTTGTCTTTTGTTATAGAATTAGCTGTATTATCTTTGACAACTGCAGAAGCCATTCCGGCTTTATATGCGATAGACCCAAGAAGGCCTTTTTTTTGCTGCGGCTGCGCTGTTATTTTTGTCCAGTTCACCCTAGGCAAAAACTTTTTTGCCCTCTTTCTCGGCCAGTATTGCAAACTCCCGCTTCTAGGTACGCTTCTCTGTGACATTTGCTGCAGCTACATAATCCAATAATAACATTTTTTTTCATTTTTTCTACCGTGAACCTTATTCAATTTTTAACTGGATTAATCAAATTTGAGAGAAATTTAGCTTTATAAAATTTGTGTTTGTGCATTTATACTTCTATCTCCGCCTCTTTCTGCGTTTCATTCTTGTCTGCAGTTATCTTCCTTATAATCCTTCCTTTTCTTTTTGCGAGAATTCTCATCTTTTCAGGGTCTTTCTCGCCGGCAGGAAGAACAATGCTCTCGATAATATATGAGTGTGTTACCCTTGCTTTTTTGCATTCTGGAGCATCCCATAAGAAGGCATCTTTTATTTGAGGCAGATATTTTAAATCAGCCTCAAGAATGCAAAATTTGTCATCAATCTTTAAGTCTCCTGATTTCCCCGGCTTCGGCAGTTTTTTCTTTATCTTCAGGCTAATGCCATTAGAATCAGCGTCTAAAAGCATGGCATATGCCTTTTCCGCAATATTTTTAACATCGCTGGAATTGCCTGAAAAATCATGCTCAAATAATCCCTGCCTTTTCTTTCCATTCAATCCAGAAATCTCCTCCCTGCTTAAAACAAGCCCTGAGAAGTTTGTTTCTTCAGGAGCAAGCTCTGCAGCTAACTTTACAAAATCATTTGCATACTCAAAACTCCCATTCAGCTTAATCTTGTCCTTTTTTTTCAGAACAAGGGCAGCCCTTCCGCTATATGTTCCTTTCCCAAACCTCACAAATTGCCTGTGCGCCTCTTCATCAGCCTTTCCAAGAAATATCTTTTTTATGAAGCAATCCATTTTTTGTCCATCTATTCTCTATTATCCCAAAAGATGATTTATAAACATTTTCATAGGCATCCTAAATTCCAAGCATACTAAAGTTTTATAAATTTAGATTTTCTGTATAAACTAAGATGTTTGACGAAAAAGCGGTTAAAAGAATTTCTGCATTATTCTTAGTCTTGGTATTGATAATCCTCTCGTTTATAGTGGTGCGCCCCATACTTATCTCAGTAATATTGGGGTTGCTATTCGCTTATATCTTGTATCCTCTGTATGTCAAAGTTTATAGAGTTATTAAAGAAAAGAACATATCCGCATTAATAATATGTGTTGTGATTGTAGCAATAATATTCCTTCTTTTGTGGTTTATTGTCCCAATTATGATACAGCAGACATTTGATTTTTATACCTACACCCAGCGCGTTGATTTATTATCCCCAATTAAAAAATTGTTTCCAAATGTATTTAGCAGCCCTGACTTTTCTAAAGAAATATTAATATCCATGCATAATTTTGTTGGCAAGTTTGCCAGCTTTTTGTTAGAGGGATTGACAAACATCCTTCTTTCAATTCCTTTAATACTGCTCCACGTCGTTGTCATATTTTTCACGCTATTTTTTGCATTAAGGGATAATGAGATCATAATAAGGTCATTGAAAGGCATATCCCCCCTGACTCCCGAAGCAGAAAAGAAGTTTTTTGAGCAGTCAAGGGATATAACCAGGTCTTTTATATACGGGATACTTATAATAGGATTGGTGCAGGGCATTGTGACAGGAATAGGATTATTTATATTCAGAGTGCCAAATGCAACAATGTTCACAGTTCTTGCAGTATTAGTGGGAATATTGCCCATGATTGGGCCCATGGTAATCTGGCTGCCTGCTGGCTTATACCTATTATTATCAGGAAACACAGCATCGGGGGTGGGATTGCTTGTCTTTGGAGCTGTAATTGTTTCATTAGTCGAGCCAGTCCTGAGGCCATACATAATATCAAAAACAACAAAGATTCATCCTTTAATTGCCTTTATAGGCATGATTGGAGGCGTGTTTGTTTTCGGCATTATCGGCTTGATAATAGGGCCTTTGGTGCTGGCTTATCTTCTTATTGTGGCAGAATTCTACAAGGAAAAAAGATTTGACAAGCTGTTTAAGTAAGCAGGAGAATAGACAAAAATCTCGCGTTTTCACAGGCGAAAACAGCAAACTATAAAAACAAGAGATTTCTTTTTTTCTGCATGAAAAAAGAGGCAGAAAGAAATGCAGCTTAAAGTAAAGCTTCTCGGATTGCACGCAGGCAGGCCAGTCGCAATTATGCACCCAAAAACAGCCCAGATGCTGGATGTTCATGTAGATGAAAGAATTGAGGTAAAAAAGATAAAAGATAATTCAAAAAGTATTATTGCAGTTGTTGACCTTGCGCCGCGCCTTATAAATCAGGAGGAGATTGTAG
Source organism: Candidatus Pacearchaeota archaeon (assembly GCA_016181905.1). Taxonomy (GTDB): domain Archaea; phylum Nanobdellota; class Nanobdellia; order Pacearchaeales; family GW2011-AR1; genus JACOYM01. The sequence goes on from JACOYM010000080.1 coordinate 10,013, forward strand.
TCTCAAGCGAAGTTGCTGAAACCCTCAAAATAAAAAAAGGAGAGATTGTAGATGCGAGCATTGCCCATCGCCCGGAAAGCATATACCTCATACACAGAAAGCTTGATTGTGAGAGGCTAAAAAAGGATGAGATTAAGGATATAATCACAGACATAGTTAAAAACGCGCTGACAGAGGCGGAAATTGCATACTTTATCTCTTCTGTGTATAATTGCGGCATGACTATGCAGGAGGTTGCATGGCTTATAGAATCAATTGTTGAAACAGGGCAGAAATTAAATTTAAAGAAAAAGATTATAGCAGACAAGCACAGCATTGGCGGTGTTGCAGGAAACAGGACAACCCCGATAGTTGTGCCAATATGCGCGGCTGCTGGGTTGACAATTCCCAAGACTTCATCGAGGGCGATAACCTCTGCAGCCGGAACAGCAGATGTTATTGAAACAATTGCAAAGGTTGATTTCTCAGTAAGAGAGCTGGAAAGGATTATTAAAAAAACAAATGCATGCCTTATCTGGGGCGGCAGCCTCGGCCTGGCGCCTGCCGACGATAAAATTATTCAGGTGGAAAGGCTTTTGAAGCTTGACCCAAAGCCCCAGCTGCTTGCATCAATCATGGCAAAAAAGATTGCTGTTGGGGCAACACATGTCTTGATAGACATTCCCTGCGGGAAGACAGCAAAGGTGACAAAAAAAGAGGCTATCAAACTGAAAAAAAACTTCTTGGATTTATCAAGATATTTCAAAATAAAATTAGAATGTGTTTTGACGAATGGAAGCCAGCCGATTGGCAATGGAATAGGCCCTGTGCTGGAGATGAGAGATGTCCTTGCTGTCCTGAAGCAGTCCCCTTCAAGGCCTGTTGACCTGGAAAAAAAATCCCTTTTCCTTTCAGCAAGGCTTCTTGAGCTGGCAGGCAAGGCAGGAAAAGGGCAGGGAATAAAACTCGCCAGGCAGATTCTTCAGTCAGGAAATGCATTTGAAAAATTTAAAGAAATAATTTATGCGCAAAAAGGAAACTTTAACAATCTCAAGCTTGCAGAGTTTTGCTGCAGCATAAAGGCAAAAAAAAGGTGCGCAATTAAAGAGATAGACAATAAGAAGATAAATGCCCTTGCAAGGCGCGCAGGATGCCCTGCTGACGAGGAAGCAGGATTGTATTTGCATAAACATGTCAATGATGTCGCTGAAAAAGGCGATATAATCTTGGAGATATATGCAGAATCTCGGGACAAATTAAAAGAGGCAATTGCATTTTATAAAAACACAAATCCAATTTTATTTGGCTGAAAACCGAAAATTAGAGACTAAACCAGCGAAAGATTTATAAATAAGGTTTTTTTAGATTAATTGCATAAAAAAGAGTGTGCTAAGAGAATAAAGAGGATGAAAAGAAATTTTAACAAACTATTTTTGATTTTTGCAGCGTTCTTAATATTTGCATTCAGCATAAATCTCGCTTCTGCTATCTTTCAGTTCAATGGAACAGCCACAGATGAAAACGGAATACCTTTAAACAATTCAGTTGTTAATATAACAATAAGAACCATGGCTGGCTGGACTGTTGTTAACACCAATTCTACAACAACCAATGCATCTGGCTGGTTTAATCTAAGCGTTGATAATTCAAGCGCTCTTTATATCTATGAGATTTCAATAACACACAAAAATCTTACCTGGCTTGGAAACAATACAAACAGCGCTGTTGATTTCATATCCAAGACAATTCCGCCATTTCCAACCATGATGATACAGATAATGGCTGGCGCAAACTTCTACCTGACCCCTGCAGGCACTATTAATATTAGCGCATTCAATTCTTCACAGCAATCAGTAACTTTTAATTACCAGATAAAAGACACAAAGCTTGGCTATCCGATAGCAAGCAACTTTGATTCATATGTTTCAGAAGCTGTTGTATATGTCCCAAGCGGCAGAAACTATTCTATAATGATGTATCCAAACCAGAGCATGCCTGTAAATCTTAACTGGAATAACTTTTCTACAACTTCCTCATACAATTTAACACTAAACTCAACCTATAATGCCACAACCAAAACATTAATTAAAAAATTTAATCTTACTTTGAGCATGACAAGGGTTTTCGGATTTTTCAACTACTCTGTAAACATGGCTGGAAACATATCAAGCTGGAACAATCTTACAGTTGTTCCTTATCTTATGGAGCCTGGAAGCATGGTTCATGCCCAGTTCGGGGCAATGCCATATGATCTTAGCTCTGCTGTCGGGCAAAGCGATGTATACGACATGACAAGGGGCTTTTTCAACATCTCACTGCCTGCAACAGCAGAAACATCTGACATATTATTATTTGCTTCAGCAATGAATGGCTCTTTGTTATATGGTGGTTTTGCAAATATAAGCCTGCCATACGGCACACTTAATAGAAGCATAAACTTCACAGTCTTTGGCTTATTTGGCTCTCAGTCCAATATCACTATGAATACCCTTACTGGCACAAATAGAAATATTACAACAGCAAAATACAACTTCTTTATTGTAAATGGCAGCAATGCCACACAGGGAAACCTGTCAGTGCATGCAGAAATAAAGGTGAATTACTCTGCATACAATGCAACATCATTCACATGGATATATGATGTTCCTCAGGCGCAGGCAATAACAAACCTTACAATTCCTCTGCTGAATGCAACAGGCATAACAGAGATGAATGTTTATATTAGCGGAGGTTCTCCTGGCGGCTCAGGAAGCCCTGCCCAGTTTGCTCCTAGAAGAGTTTCATTCACGCAGGCGCAATTAAGGACAAACCTTAACAACATCACAGCATCATCATTCAATCCGAGGGCAATAGACAACAATGTCGGCGCAGGAAGCGTGACAATGGAGCTTTATTATTCAAATGCAACATGCGATGTTCCTAACCCTCCATCAACATGCCTTCTTGGCGGCTCCCAGAACATGCAGAGCTTTAATCCAATTAGAGCTGTTATGGGCGGCGGCAAGTTAAGCTTTAGGATGGGCACAGGAAGTGTTTTAATCCATTATGTAAATGTCGACTTGATTGCATCAGGCCCTCCAGATGTCTTGTTTGACGCAGGCACAAATACTAATGGAACATCTGGCAGCACATTTGCTGCAGCCATGAGATTTGGCTCTGCCGGGCCTTCAATATATGACTATGCTCTGACATCAATTCCTTATACAGAAACAGCAGGAAGCGGGTTGAATGAGTCTACAACAATAAACATCTCAATTCCATTGATGTATGATGATGACTGGAATGTTATATGGAACACAACAGCAAACGGGACATCTGCAAGCGCTCTTGCAGGAAACTTCTCGCATTATTCCGAGCGCCAGAGCGAATGGGCAAATTTAACAGCCCTTACAAACTGCATAAACACAAGCATAACAACATCCTCTCAGATTAATGCATCTACTCCATGTTATGTGGACATGGCGAACAATGTAGTATGGGTTAGAATACCCCACTTCTCAGGAACTGGCCCAAGTGTTGGAGGAAGTGCTTTGGCAGCTTCAACAACCGCCGCAACATCTTCAGGGGGTGGTGGAAGTGTAGGCACAACATCATTCTGGAAAAACACAATTGCCATAACAACCACGCAGTCTGCAGAAGGATACACAAAAGAGATTGCTGTCAAGGACAGGATAAAGGTGCAGATAGATGTTCCAAGCGCAACTGTTGCAGGAGGAACTTCCTCAGAAGCTCACTATGTAGGAGTTGTTTCACTGGATACAACTGCGAAAACAGTTACAATAAATATCTCCTCAACACCTCAGCAGGCTACCTTTAGCGTGGGAGATGAAAAGAAATTTGAGGTTACAGATGACACCTTCTATGATTTATCAGTAAAGCTTAACAGCATAAATGTGACAACCAGCAAGGTGAATATAGCAATAAAAAGCATACATGAGGAAATGCCTAAAGTGTTAACTCCTTCGTCAAATGCAACTGGAAATGTGACAGCGCCTCCTGCAACAGGAGCAGAGGAAGAACAGGCAGGAGAAAAAGCAAACCAGATATGGCTTTGGATAGTGATTGCTGTTATAATCATAGTAGCGATTATCTTGATAATTGTTGGTTCTTTTTACAAGAAAAAAAGATACTCTAAAAAGGGGTATTAACTTTTTTAAGGGTGTAATAAATAAAGCTAAACAAAAATGAAGGTTCAGCATCTTAAGCTAATCCTGAGTGGTTTAACAATAGCATTGTTAGCCATACTGCTTGATTCAATTGCGCACAAGCTGATTTTTGAGCCTGCCTACCCAACATTCCTGCCAGAGGTGTTTAGTTATTTTGCCGCCAAGTTTCTTGTCATCTTTATTACATACATATTATTCATGTATATCTTTGCATACTCTAAATCAAAATTCATTTTGAGCGGGCTTTTAAGGCCTGTAGTGATAGCATTTGTTGCAATGCTGCTCTTTGCAGCATATTATTATTTTTATCCATCCAACACAAATCCTGCAGCATTGCCTTCCTCATTTTTTCCTTTTATGGGCTTTAACCACTTTTTAGACATCCTTATAGCAGCATTATTGGCAGAATTTTTGATAAAAAAACTGAAAAGAAACCCAAAAAAGCAGAATAAGGGGAAAAAGTAAAAATTTATAAACTTTTTCTGCTTATTACTTTTAGAAGTTTTGACAAAAGAGGCAATAAAAATGATAACAAACACAAATTATCTAAAACAGCTTGTAAGCTATATTAAAAAAAATCTTTCTAAGGGCTACACAATAGAGGCGCTGAAATGGGCGCTTGTAAACCAGGGCTATTCAAGAGGCTCTGTAGAAAAGGCTATTGATATCACAAACAGAGAGCTTGCCGCATCTGCGCCCAAGCTTGTAGAAAAGCCTGTCATAAGGTACGAGGCTGTTGATGAGGAAAAGCCAGAAAAGAAAGGCTTTTGGCAGAGGATTGCAGATTTCTTCAAGGGATAGATTTTTAATATAAACTATCATAATCTTTCTATGAAAAAACAAGAGCTTGTAAGGCAGATTATGCATATTCTGTTTGGATTGCTCATAGTCATCCTTTTTTCTGCAGATTTGATAAACGCATGGATTTTGTTTTATATCCTCATAGCCAGCATTATCCTCTCTTTTTTAAGCATAAAACTTGATGTCCCTGTAATTTCATGGTTTCTGAAGAACTTTGAAAGGCAGAACACAAGGCTTCCTGGGGAGGGTTTTGTCTTCTTTTTAGCTGGCAGCTTGCTCGCAATAAAGCTTTTCAGCCAGGACATAGCCTTAGCATCTATTCTTATTCTAAGCTTTGGCGACGGCATAAGCCATCTTATAGGAGAGGGGATAGGAAAAAGAAAAATACTCTTCAACAAATCAAAGAATATTGAAGGGCTGGTATTTGGAGTAATCGCAGGAACAATAGCTGCACTATTTTTTGTCAGTTTTCTTGAGGCTTTTGTTGCCTCTCTGGCAGCAATGCTTGTTGAGGCGGTTGAGATAAAAATAAGAGAAAACCATATAGATGACAATTTATTTGTGCCTTTGATGGCAGGAACTGCCATTCTTTTGTTGAGGATAATTGGGATTTGATGATGCTTGAGAAGTATTGTGAGCAGACACATTAAGTAATTAATAAGAGATTTGTTTGTATTCTTTATATCCTAGGAAAATTAGAATCAAGTCTACAACTCCAGCACCAAGCCCCTCGACCCCACCAGTCATAAATGCGGCTAAACTATCAATTACGGCAATAACCATAACTAAAATTGAACCCCATTTTTGTTTTATGATTACTCCAACTAAAGCCACTAAGTATATAATTCCAAAAATAGAGGATATCGCAAGGGAAATCGTATCAGCAGACAGAAATCCCTTAACAAATTGAAAAATAACCCTGATTATCAATAGAATGATTAAAATAATTGTAATTGCACCAAATTTTTCCTGTCTTTTCTTTTCCATATACTTAATTGTGAATAACCTATTTAAAACTTTCGAAAAAATGCCTGCCAAAAACTCTGG
>JACOYM010000081.1 GCA_016181905.1 Candidatus Pacearchaeota archaeon
CTTTAATTCATCTTTTATGCATTCCGCCCACCTGTAACCGCTTTTAGCCTCTATTTCAGCTATACTCATTGCATCATCTTTAGATGCTTTTCTAATATTGATTTTTATCTTTCTTGCCATCTTAAACATTCAGTATCTTTTTTATGTCGTTGAGCAGCCTTTCTTCAAATGGAGTGTTTTTCTCATCCTCATGCTTCTCCAAATCAAGAGTGCCGATAAGCTGGGAAATCAGGCTGTTGAATTTGGAGTGGTTTTCTTCCAAATATTTCTTGATTATGTTTTCTTCAATGTTCTCCATGTTCCCCATGTCTATATCAACACCAGCCTCTTCTGTCACAAGCTTTGATGTATTTTTCAAAAATGCATAAGCATTTTTCTTATTGACAAAATCCTCTATCTCAGAGAATTTTATATCTGATGTCTTGCCCTGCTTCAGCTTTCCGCTTATCCTCAGCAATACAATCTTGTCTTTTAGCTCATACCCGCTAAGCTCAGATATTATCTTCTCAGTCGCTATTAGCGCATTGCTTGTCTCAATCTCAATACAAACAATATCCTTTATCTTAAGCTCAATCCTTTTCACATCTATAGCGCTGTCTAATCTGTTTGCCCCTTTCAGCTCAACAATATAAAAGCTCCCGCATTCTAACTCTTCAAGCTCTTCAAAATTGTTTGGGAATATTGGCCCTGCGTAAACAAACCTGCCTTTGCAATAATCAATATGCAAGTGCCCCAGCGCATAATAATCAGATTCAGGAAGCTCTTTTTCATCTATAGACTCTATGGGCAAGTTTCCAATAGCATCCTTTATGCTTGTGTGCAGCATGAAAATCCTGAATAAGCCAGGGCACTCCTGAAGCCTTATCTTCCTTATTTCATTAATCTCTAATCCTGATTTCTTTCCAGGATAGCCATAGATTGCAATGCTTTTTTCAATGACAGGATTTAAAATGATTTTCTCATTCCTTTCCTCAAGGCTTTCTGCGCTGAACACATTTTTGCAGAACCCCCCCTTTTCCAGAACATCAAGAAATGTCTTGCCTGACACAGAGTAATCATGGCTTCCTGCGATAATAAAGCAGCTTATCTTTGCATCCTTCAGCTTCCTGAACTCTGAAAATGCCTCTTTCAGAATCTCAATAGGGGGGTAGGCAGAGTCAAACAAATCCCCTGCAAACAGGATAAAATCAACCTTCTCTTTTATGCACATGTCCACAGCCTTCCTGAAGCTCTCCATATTAAGCTGCTGCAGCTTGGGATGCCTCCATGCCCCTAAATGGCAGTCTGCCATATGCGCGAATTTCATTTTATGTTAATTCTTCCTTCTTTTTTATACATCTTTTCTTTCCTTAAATGATTTATAAATCTTTACAGCTTACAATTATAGATTTTGATTTTAAAATTTATAAATATGCTTATAGGAGAGAATATACTTCATACTCAAAAAATATACTTTGCAAAATTTATATTCATACTTCAAAAATGCTCTTACAAAGGCATTTTTGACAAAGCAATAATCTTTAAAAATAGCCCTGAAGTAAATATTTATGAAAGCGATAAAAGTGGCTTTGTTGGGCTTGCTGATAGCTGCAAATGCATCATTTAGTTATGGCGCAAGCAAACATGAGACAAAAGACAATCTTGTCAAGGTTGTTTCTGGGATTGTGGCAAGGGAGTGCAATGAGGCGGAAAAAAGCCTGGACTTAAAGAGATACAGCATAGACAAGGATATAAAGGACATGGATAAATTTGTCAGGCTGTCTTATCAAAAATGCTCGCCTTTGGAGGATTTTATAAGGATTGTAACATTAGGCGGCTTGCTTGCCCCAAAATCTTTTAATGAGTTCTCAAGCCTTAGGAGTGAGATTAGTTCAGCACAGAATAGCATTCTGGATTCTGTATATGCTGATGGCGTGGGCAGTATAAATGAAGATATATTCAAGAGCTATATGGCAAAGAATATTCCTCATGATGATTTAGTGAGAATGTATAGAAAGGCGTTTGACTTGGGGGGAGAGTTTGTCAGGAATGAAATGAACAAGGACAAGACAAAAGCGGAGACAGCGAGATTAGACGAAAAGAGGAGGTTTCTGCTTGTTGTTTACAGCAAAGGCTGCTCATATATAGACTCTGCATACAAAGGCGCAAAAGAAAAAGCAAAAAATGATGCAAAAGAGATTCATTTAGCTTCTGAGAATTCTCAGTAATATTTATATATGCATTTTTTCTAAATGAAATATGGAAACTAAAAATGATAAGGAAAAGGAAGCAGATAAAATAAAAAGCCACGAACACGAGATTCCTGAAATGAAAACCTCTGAGAATAATCCATCATCTTATAAATTCAAGCCTGGCATGCCAAACATGCCAAATATGCAAGGCATTCCAAAGACGCCAGAAATTTCTGAAGAGCAGAGGAAAGAGATGGAAAAGACAAAACAGAAGCTCGAGGATTTTAGGAAACAACTAATAAAAAAATATCCTTATGTTCTTGCCATTGGCATTCTGCCGCCGCAGGCAGCTGAAAGCTTTGAGGAGGAGGAAGATGTCCCAGAAGCAGAGAGGAAGCAGAAACCAATGCATCTTGTCATTATTGCGCCTGAGGAAAAGCTCAAAGAGATTCCAAAGATAAAGCTTGAGCTGATAAAGCAAACCAAGGACATGAAGCCAAAGATATGGCTGCATATCAAAACACCTGTTGATGTATGGAATTATGGACTGGACGGAAAATATGACATGGTTTCAGCGATTGCAATGTCCTTTCCTTTGCATGACAAGGGAATTCTTGGCGCGTTAAGGGTTGCAGAAATACATAAAACGCTCGTATTGAGGAAATTTGAGAGGTATGTTGCAAGCTATGTCATTGCCGGCTCTTTGGTAAGGGGCGATGTCGTCAAAACAAGCGATGTTGATGTTTATGTTATTATAGATGACACAGATGTCAAGAGGATGCCGCGCCTTGAGCTTCGTGAGAAATTAAGAGGCATTATATTCCAGTATGTTTTAGAGGCATCAGAGCTTGCCGGAGTAAGAAACAAGCTCTCTCCTCAAGTCTATCTTTTGACAGATTTTTGGGAAAGCGTGAAGGATGCGCATCCTGTAATCTTTACATTCATCAGGGATGGAATCCCTCTTTTTGACAAAGGAACATTCACCCCCTGGAAGCTGCTCTTGAAAATGGGAAGAATAAAGCCATCCCCTGAATCAATAGACATGTTTATGTCAATGGGCGACAAGCTCGCCGAGATAATAAAGAGAAAACTTCTTGATATTGTTGTTGGGGATATATACTGGAGCATTTTGACGCCAAGCCAGGCCCTGATTATGCTTTATGGCCTGCCACCTCCAACCCCGAAAGAGACTGTTCCTCTAATGAGAGAGATATTCCTTGAAAAGGAAAAGATGCTTGAAAAAAGATATATTGACATTTTGGATAAGGTTGTCAAGATATACAAGGATTATGAGCATGAAAAGCTCAAGGAAATACAAGGCACAGAGATTGATTCTCTTGTAAAGGATGTTGAAGATTACATGAAAAGGCTGAAAGAGCTGAGAAAGCAGATAGAAAAAAGAGCGCAGGAAAAGACAATAGCGCAGATTTACAAGGATGTTTTCCAGCTGCTTAAAGGATTATTTGGGGACAAAGCAGAACAGGCTTTAATAAATGATTTTGAAAAAGAGTTTATCAAAAAGGGGAAGCTGCCTTCAAATTATCTTGAAATACTGAAGGATGTTGCCAAGGCAAAGGAGCAGTTCAAGAAAGGAAAGATTGCAAGGCATGAGGTTGAAGACGCACGAAAAAATGCCTATTTATTGATAAATCACCTTATAGAATACAACCAAAGATGCGAGATTGTCAGCCTGCAGAGAGGAAGGTTTAGGCTGAAGGCAAAGGGCAAGATTTATGAGCTGGTGCTGACAGACAAAGAAAACTTCCTGATTGACAAAGGAAAGGTCAGCAGGATTGACCTGGCAAAGAAGAAGATTGCTGATTCCAGCGCAGAAGAGCTGACAAAGGCGCTTGGAGAGCAAAGCAAAAAGCCAGAGATAACAATACATGAAAATCTGTTTAATGTGCTGAAGAAGGAACTGGGCGAGTTTGAGATTGTTTTGTGAGGATTATAAAGGTTTAAAAATATACTTTTTTATTAAACTACATCTAAATATCAAAAATTAAAGATGAAAGCTATTGTATTACAATTCAGGCGGGGAAGGAAAACATACAAGCCAAGGCACTTTTTGATAGATGCAGAAATGAAAAATAGGAAAGAGGCAGAGAAGCTTGTTGGAAAGGATGTTGAATGGAAAAGCCCTGCCGGCAGGATAATCAAGGGAAAGATTGCTGCCACGCACGGCAACAAAGGAATTATCAGGGCAATATTTGAAAAAGGGCTGCCCGGGCAGGCACTTACAACAGAGGTCGAGATAAAGGAGTAAATAAAAAGATAAAATGGTAGTAAAAACATCACCAAGAGAAGAGATAGAAGTAAGATGCAAATATCTGGATAAATGCCCTGATACAATAAAGCTAGAAGAAAGCATAAACAGGGGAGTTGTTAATGAGAACTTAGCAGACCAATCTCATGAATTATGCCTAACAGCATCTCAAGAATCATGCTCAATTTACCAAGGTTTTGAGGCTCAATACAAGAAACAATATAAAGATATAGATATTGGTTTTTAGGAGGAAAATTAAAAGAATAAAATGGGATTAAGAAGAGCAGCAGCATATTCGAAAAGAAAGGCAAGGCCTTTTACAAGGATATCAAGCGTGCAAAACAAGGCGTATATAAAAACAGTGCCTCCTCAGAAGATAGTAAAATTCATCATGGGCGATTCAAAAGCTTATGATTCTGGCAAGTTTAAATTTGTTCTCAAGCTTATATCGGGCGAGAATGTCATGGTGCAGATAAGGGATAATGCATTAGAGTCAGCAAGGCAGGCTTTAAACAAGAATTTAGAGACAAGTTTTCCAGGCATGCATTATTTTGCAATAAAGGCTTTTCCGCACCATATTCTAAGAGAGAACAAGCAGCTGGCAGGGGCAGGGGCAGACAGGATGCAGAAAGGCATGCAGCTGTCTTTTGGCGCAAATGTCGGCAGGGCAGCAATGGTTGAACCAGGAAAAGATATTTTTGTGGTTGCTGTTGAAAACGAAAAAAATGCAAGGCTTGTAAAACAATTTTTTCTGCCTATAAGGGCAAAACTGCCTTGCAAGACGAGGATTGTCTGGGAGAGGAGATAATAAAGGCATATGTTCTCGGATAAATATCTGAGCGAAAGATTTACAAGCATTTGTTATATAATTATAACATATGTTAAAAAAATATAACAGATACAAACTTCTTCATTTTTCTCGCTTCACACCACTTTATAGCTGCTTTCCTCTTTTCTTTCAAAGATATGGCTAAACTCATCAAGTTGTCCATCTTCCAATCTGCAAATATCTTTATAAAAATCAGAGAGAGTTATCATACTTTGCGCCATTAATTTTTCATGAGAGAAAACTATAACTTGTTTACCTAAAGATTTTACTAGTTTTACAGACTCATATAAATCTATGTCTCCTGAAAAAAGAACTGCAACATCATAGTTGTTAAGATAAGCATTAGAAACTAAATCAACAGCTAATTGTACATCTACACCTTTTTGGAAAATTCCTTGATTCTTAGAATATTGAAGGGGTTTTAGCCTTGTTTCAAAAAAATAAAAACTTTTCATCTTGCCCATTTGTCTCTTTTGGGCTTCTATTCCTTTAATTGTCCTTTCAAGCATTAAATTAATTTTATTAATTTCCTCTTGATTTTCTGGTAAACTTGGGATTGAAGAAATGTGTTTTTTTATCTTATTTATTAAAATATCAGTATACTCTCCGTCATAATAATATGTTCTAACATGAAAAAGGATTTCGTTCTTATACTGTGAATTTTTAGATAAAAAGTTTAATACAAATTTATTAAGCCTATTGTAGTCTATAACTCTGTCCTGATAATGGTCCTCCTGCAAGCACCTTATACTATTAAAAAAATTAGAATTATCAATAAATGTCATCACCTTCATTTTTACACCATTAAAAGATAGAGAGGGTTTACAGCCCTAACAGTTAAGTCAGAGCTACCCTCTTAACTATCAACCATTATAGTATAGTTATATGCTCGTTGTTTATAAACTTTTCGATATTAAAAACTGTGTTATTTTTTAGGAATCATGCAACACAGTTGCAAAAGGCAAAAATTTATTAAACTAGTTTTTATTATTCTTTTATGAAAGATGGAAAAAGAGGCAAGCAGAAAACAAAAACTGGCGAATATGTAAAATGGCTTTCTGAATTGTCAAACAAGGACGTTTCTATTGCCGGAGGCAAGGGTGCAAGCCTTGCAGAGATGTTCAACCTGAAGATGCCTGTTCCCCCTGCATTTATCATTACAGCCCAGGCATTTTCATATTTCATTGAGCATGCGGGGCTGAAAGAAAAGATTCTTGGGATATTGTCAACCACGGACATAAACAATACTGCAGAGCTGGATGAGAATGCAAAAAATATCAGGGAAATGATTGAGAATGCAGAACTGCCGGAGGACTTGCAGAATGACGTCATAGAGGCATATGAGGCATTAAGCTTTGATGAGGATGCATTGAAAGATGCCACGCCAAATGCAGCAGCCATATTAAAATATTCAAGAGAGCCGGTATTTGTTGCTGTCAGAAGCTCTGCGACAACAGAGGATTTGGCAGATGCAAGCTTTGCAGGGCAGCAGGAAACATTTGTCAATGTAAAAGGCAATAATATGCTCATTGATGCAGCAAAGAAGTGCGCTGCCTCTTTATTCACCGCAAGGGCAATCTATTACCGCGAGAAAAAAGGGTTTAAGCATGAAAGCTCGCTTCTTGCAATAGTTGTCCAGAAAATGATTAACTCTGAGAAATCTGGCGTCATCTTTTCTCATGACCCCATGTCACAAAAGGATAATATTGTTATCGAGGCTGTTTTTGGCCTTGGGGAGGGCATTGTTTCTGGCATGATATCCCCTGACCATTATGTTGTATCGCGAGAGTTGAAAATTGCTGAGAAAAAAATCTCTGAAAAAAAGATTGCGATAATAAGGAATTCACAGGGCAGGACAGAACAAGTAGAACTGACGGCTGAAAGAAGCGCTCAGCAGGCTCTGGCAGAATATGAATTGAAAAAGCTTGCAGCATATGCAATTGAGATTGAAGAGCATTATAAAAAACCTCAGGATATAGAGTTTGGCATAGAGTCGGGCCATATTTATATCCTGCAGTCAAGGCCCATAACAACCCTTAAAGAGAAAAAGGAATCTGGAGAGGTTGAGGGAAATCTTATACTCTCTGGAATAGCAGCCTCTCCTGGAATTGCATCAGGAGTCGCAAAGATAATAATAGACATGTCTGACTTGAAAAAGATAAAGAAAGGCGATGTTCTTGTTACAGAGATGACAAACCCCGACATGGTTGTGACCATGCAGAAATCAGCAGCAATTGTGACAAATTCAGGCGGCATGACAGCTCATGCAAGCATAGTCAGCAGAGAGATGGGCATTCCCGCAGTTGTCGGCGCAAAAACAGCGACATCTTCCCTGAAGGATGGCATGATAATCACAGTTGATGGAAACACAGGAAAGATTTATGAGGGAAAGGCAGAGGCAAAAATGGCAGATATTAAGCCAATTGTCCAGACAAAAACAAAGATAAAGGTTATTGTTGATTTGCCAGACTTCGCGGAAAGGGCAAGCAAGACAGGCTGCAAGGATGTTGGCTTGACAAGATTAGAGGGCATTATAGCATCAAGCGGGAAACATCCATATTATTTCCTGAAAAAAGGCAAGATAGGGGATTATGAGGATGTTATCCATGATGGGATAAGCAGGATAGCAGAATATTTTGATGAGCTGTGGATAAGGACATCTGACATAAGAAGTGATGAATACAGAAACCTTGAAGGCTCTGCCAAGGAGATTGAGGCAAACCCCATGCTTGGCATGCATGGAATAAGGGACGGCTTGAAGAATATAGAAATCCTTAAGGCAGAGCTTAATGCATTAAAGAGGATAGCCAAAGAGGATAATAATAAGAAAATAGGAGTTATGATGCCCCAAATTATTTCTGTTGATGAAGTTAGAGAAGTAAAAAGAATTTTGAATAAAATAGGCTTTAAAGAAGTAAGGCTGGGAGTAATGGTTGAAACGCCCGCTGCTGTTCAGATAATAGATGATTTATGCAAAGAGGGAATAGATTTTATCAGCTTCGGCACAAATGACCTGACACAATATACGCTGGCAATAGACAGGGGCAACGAGGCTGTTCAATATTTATACAATGAGATGCATCCTGCTGTTCTCTCTCAGCTTGCTTATGTCATTAATGCATGCAAAAAATACAATACTGAAACAAGCATTTGCGGGCAGGCAGGCTCAAACAAGAGCATGGTTGAATTCCTTGTCAAGCATGGCATAGACAGCATAAGCGTAAATGCAGATGCTGCGCATGAAATAAGCCTTTTTGTCAGGGACTTGGAGGACAGGGGATTAAGGGGCAGCGAAAGAGGAAGCAGAGCAGAAGAGAATGAAAAAGGGAAAGAGGAACAAAATAAAGAAGAGACAGGGATTGAAGAGGAAAAGCCAGCAGAACAGGAAAAACCATCAGAGGATAATTTTACAGGCGTTGAATTGGGATTTGACCCATTTGAAGCCCAAGGCGCAGCAAATGCAGAAAAAAGCAGGAATGAGCAGGAAAACGGGCAAGGCGGGCGGGAATATGCAGAAAAGAATATAGAGGAAGATGTTAAAGATGTGACTGATGAGGAGTTGGATATATTCTAAGTGCTTCCAGTAAGTTCTCTATTTTATCACCACTATTGAGATACAACATAACCAAAAGGTTTATAAACCCCATTTTCTTACATACTTTAAGAAAATAAATAAAACCCTAGATAAAAAATGACACAAGGAACTAATGCTGAGGCAATGATTCTCAAAATAGAGGCAGAGGCATCAACATGCGATTATATTGCAGGATGCGCAATGATTGAGAGAATGAAAATGCTCGAGGGAACAGGCCTTGCAAAGAACATCGATGAGCTTTTAGGGATATATGGGCATGTATACGAATATTGCAATGATAAAAAACATCCACAATGCAAGCATTTCAAAAACGAAATGTTTAAATCTTATGATATAGAGTTTATGAATTAAACAAACCAGATAAAAACAAAAATATAAAATGGCAAGACAAGATACTGAAGAAAGAATAGCTGGCAAGGAATTTCTTGAGAGATATGAGTATGCAGGACTGGACGACGCATTCGAGCGGGCTTCTGCAGGCATAAAAGACGGACAGATTACAGATAACGGCATGCTTAAAGCAATCGAGAGTTATTCTGGCAAGTATGATACAGCATGCAATCAGACAAAGGTTGCAGAGTTTGTTGATTATGCCAAGGACAAGGGATGTGAGGATATTCCTGACAAGCTTAAAGGCATGTTTGATAAGTACAAGGACAGGACAAGAGAGGAATTAGAAGATGAATTAAGGGAAGCAAAGAAATCAGGAAACAGAGACAAGGCGCAGGAGCTTTCAAAGGTTGTTATAGCACTTGATCTTTTGAAGCAGTATGTTCTTGATGGCGTGCTTTACAGCAATCTTGTTAAAGAAAATACCAAGAAAGGCTTAGAAGGGCTTGTTGAAGAGAATAGACGAGGGTAATTTTGTTTTTAATTTTTGTTGTAATTTTCTGCATTGATTTTTTTATTTCACAATTCTTTTAATCAGTTCAGCCATCACCCTGATAAATTCATCTGTTCTTGCCTGCCATGCGTCTATGTCTGCTCCTTTTAAATCATTTATATCCCCATGAACTATCCTTCTGTGCAGGACATAAAGGTCGCGGTACCACACAACATACTTCATGCTTAGCATCTTCTTGTCAACAAACCTTTCCTTAAGCATGATTGGAACATGCTCTGGCGAAGGAGGAACCTGATTGTCAGACATTAGTGCAGCATGCGCAGAATCAACCATTGCCCAATACAATCCCTCAATGCTGCCTAATTCAGATGCCTTGCTTCTTGCAAGATGCTGCGGCGCCCTCTGAAGGCATGTATAGACTGCCTCTGGGGTGGATTTTATTCTTCCTTGAATAAGCAATACCTTCAACGGGTTGAAGAATCCTCCGAAATCTATCATTGCCTCTCCGTATCTTAAAATATTAATCACAACAGGGTCGCCTCTCAGCAAATCCTGCCACCATGTTGTAAGCTTTACAGAGTTGATATGCAGTTCTGTTTTGTAAGGATTGTCTCTTATAATATTTGCAAGCTCCTCCCTATACCATGCTATAAGCTCCTGGTCCCACTGAATGCTTGCATCATCTATTATAATGATTACATCAATATCAGAACTAGCCTGTGCAGTCTGTTTAACCTGGCTGCCAAAAAGAACAATGCTTTTTACCATCTTGCTGAATTTTTCATAAACCTTTGTTGCAAAATCCATTGCTATATCCCTCTCTGACACGAACTTAAGTGTTGGAAAATCCCTTATAGAAATCTTTTTACCATTTTTACTACTATCTGTCTTTTTTAATTCAGAATTATCTGGCATCTTTTTCCTCTTTTTATCTTTGGTATACCTATGTTATTATGTTTTTAAATCTTTTTAATATATATTTTGTGTTATATACTTTAGTCATTACATCAAAGGCAAGGATACCTGTGCTTTTAAGCACAGCGAGGAATTGCCTTTTTCCACTAAATTTAATTCTGCTGATTTCTTAATATAACTG
>JACOYM010000082.1 GCA_016181905.1 Candidatus Pacearchaeota archaeon
ATTGTTGAGTAAGCAAACAATTTGAAGAAAAGCAAGATTTTATATATTCATAATTTATTTTATAAAAATCAAAAATGGAAAATAAAAATGTCGGGATTTTGATTATAGGCATATCAATTGTAATTGCAATTCTTGTATGGATATTTAACATCTCACTGAGAAGCATAGCCGGGCTGAGCTGCACCATGGGGCCTACATGCCCGATGTACAACACAGCAAGTGTGCAGATGTGGGTAAGCCTGAGCATTGTTGCAGTTGTTTTCATAATTGGCATTGTAATAATGTTTACCAAGCCGCAAGAAAAAATAGTCATAAGGAAAGTTAGGGAGAAAGAACAAAAAATCAGGGTTAACATGAATGAGCTTGATAAGGATGAAAAAAAGATAGTAAAGGCAATTCAGGATGCAGACGGCACAATCTTTCAGTCAGACATTGCGGACAAAACAGGCTTCAGCAAAGTCAAGGTAACAAGAATACTTGACAGGCTTGAAGGCAGGCAGCTTCTTGAAAGAAAAAGAAGAGGCATGACCAATGTTGTAGTCTTGAAAGGTTAAGGCGTGAATAAGGCATAAATTTTTCTTTTCTTTGTTTAATCTTTAGACATCTCTAATACTTTTTTATTCTGTCTTCCAAAGATTATATTATTTGCCTCAAGAATACATCCTTCTGTATTAACCCACCATTGAAAAGTATACTTATGCTCATCATTTGGATTACTAATCTTTATGTAATACGATGGTAAATCCTGCTTCTTACTTCCACCACTATATTTAAGTTCTTTTGTTAGATAAATAGAGATGTTTTGTTTGGGAAGTTCATAATTCCAGTTAAATTTCTCTCCAACTTTTAAAGAGGGAGGATTAACTTTTTTTAATTCTTCATACATTGACACCGAATATTTATGGACTTCTGTAAAATGAGAAAGATGCCTTAAAAAGATATTTTCTTCAAAAAATAGTTTATCAAATGCTTTTTTTAAACTTTTTTCATCTAAACTTAATTGAATCGAAGGTTCATACTCTTTAGAAGTTTCATTATAAGCCTCAACCACAATTCCCTTTTTTATTTGATCATACTTAAGTTCTATAGTCAGATCGTCGCCTGTTTTTAATGATGCCGCGTCATAATAATATCTAAAAAACTGACCCCCCTCTGCTTGGACTAAACCTTTGTCCGGAAGGATATTTTCCAATATCTTTTTTGAGGTTTTTATAAAATATGCTTCTTGTTCTTTTGCTATTCTTTGTGTCCAAGTTTTTATCATTTTCATTTTTCCGTTATAGAAACTTCCTGTCCAACCATTTCTTTAGCTCTCGCAATTAATTTTCTTCTTTGCCTAGTGAGAAATCTGCATCTCTTACTCTTAATTTTGCTTATCTGCGATTCAGTAGGAGTATAATCGGGTCCGAATTCTAAATACTCAAAGATAGTATCAGAATGATTCTCCTCAAGATAATGCCCATTACGATCATCTAACTCCTCATAGTTTTTTCCTATCCTATCAGCTATTTTATGAAATTTAGAACTTGAAAATTTTCCATTTAACCTTCTTAATTCGTCAAATGCCCATTTAGAATTTGATCTTTTATGCGGATCCATATATAGTGTAACTTTTATTATTTCAGTTAAATGTTTTTTTGCAGTATCTTGTTCTAAATAAGATCTTACATTTTTATAAGAAGAAATATAATCTTGAGCTTCACTTATACAACCACATAAACTACTATAAGAAAAAATTTTCTCAGCATAGTCTCGATACACCCATTTTGGTAACTTCTCAGAAAGCATTTCAATATAAATTGAGCTTGGATTTTTCGAAATAAGAGAATCTAAACTTTTCCTTAAGATTCCCTCTAATAAAGTGGTTTTGTTTAATACTAATGTATGCCCAATTAAATCTATCAAGTTTGCCCTATAAATTTTATTTTGTTTCATTTTTCTTTTTCTCCTTGCGTTTTAAGACTTCTTGTATTTTGTTGTTATCATAAAGTGATATAGGCTATAGGTAATATTTAAGTCTTTGCTGTGGAAAATAATCAGCAATAGGAAGACTTATATACTGCAAAGATTTATTGCAAGGCATGGAGGAGGAATTAAAGCTTTTGGGATTGAATGATACAGATATCAAAGTGTATTTGGCTCTGCTTGAACTGGGCGAATCAATTGCATCTAAAATCGCTGAAAGGGCAAAGATACCGCGCGCCTCAATATACGACATTCTTGAAAGGCTTATCAAAGAAGGGCTTGTCAGTTATGCAACAAAAGACTTCAATAAGTACTTTAATGCAGCTGACCCAAAAACAATTATAGAAAATCTTGAGTACAAAAAGATAAGAATTAAGGATATTCTCCCAAGATTAGAAGAAATCAAGCATAAAGAAGCAGAGGAGAAGATAAAAACCGAGGTTTATGAAGGAGTTAAAGGAATGGGAACTATCTTAAATATGATGCTGAAAGAAAAAGAAATTCTTGCAATAGGTGGCTCTGGAAAAATATCTAGAGTCATGCCTTATTTCATGCCAAGATGGAACAGGCAAAGAAGAATAAAAAGAATAATGGTAAGAATAATATACGAAGATACAGAAGAAAACAGAAAAAGGGTTAAGCAGGTTGAAAAAGACTTGCAGCCAATAAAATACAGGTTTCTTCATACTGACTATTTATCGCCAATTCTTACAATGATATTTAACAATAAAATTATGATTGGATTATGGCACAAAGAGCCGTCTGCTACACTGATAAACAACAAAGAAGCAGCAGAAACTTACAGGCAGTATTTTGAAAGTTTATGGAAAATTGCGAAGAAATAGCACATATATTTTTAAACAACAAAATCTTTAAATATACGCGAAAAAGAGGTTAGAGATGGAGGATAAAAAAGCCAAATTTCTAAGAATTTATGCAAATGTTCCGGAAAGTTTAAGAGGGGATATCATTGTAATAGTGAATGAAAAGACTTATACTTGGAATATTGCATATTTTGAAATAAAAAATAACACCTCTCTTGGAGAGAAAATCTTAAAAATCTTGGAGGAGACAAATATAATATGAGCGGAGAAAAACAAGAAATAAGCGAGAAAATAAAACAGCTGGTTATAGCGAGGATAAAAGCGCAAATGCCATCTAACTTAAAACTTTCAATGGGCTTTGAGAATAGCCTCACAAAAGAAGAGATGATAGAGCATGTTAAAGCTGGAGATGAACAAGGAACGCATATAGTAAATATGCACCTAAATTTTATAAAAGCGCTAACAAGCGGGAAGTTAATGAAAGAGGTTAATTCTGTTTAAGATGCAAAATGGCTTAATTATCACTCTGCCACAATGCGATGATGCAACAGAATACTTAACATACTATTCTAAATTTGTAACAAAAGAAGCAGAGAAAAAAGGGATAAAAACAAAAGAAATTCATGATAATGAGCTTAATTTAAAAGATTTCATAAAAATTATAAAAAAATTAGATTATAACTTTGTTGTTTTTAATGGGCATGGCACAACAAATTCAATTTTAGGGCATAAGGCTAATGTGATTCTTAAAGTAGGAGTTAATGAAGAACTAATGAAAGATAGAATAATCTATGCCCGCTCGTGCAATGCTGCTGTTTCTTTAGGGGTAGAATGCACAAAAAATTCTAATGGCGCTTTTATAGGGTATATTTTTCCATTTGTATTTTATATGAATGAAAAATGGAGCACTAAGCCATTAAATGACAATGTTGCAAAATTGTTTTTAGAGCCTTCAAACCAAATCCCCATCTCATTAATCAAAGGCAACTCTGCAAAAGAATCAGACATAAACTCCAAAGAGCATATTCTCAAGAATATAAACAAAATTTTAAGAACTCCTTCAGAGCCAGATACTCCTTTTATTGTAGAGGGATTATGGAATAATTATTTAGGGCAGGTTGTGAGGGGCAACGACTCTGCAAAAGTATGATGCAAGAAGAGAAGAAATAACACCTCGAAAAATAAATTTAAACAAGAACGAAATAAAGCACTTTTAACGATAACTTTAATAGCTGCATAAAATTACTATTCATTATGCTTAAAAAAATAATAAATATTGCGCTTGGCGCAGGAGAAATAGTGCTGAACCTCAGGAAAGAGGGATTTCAGACGCAGACAAAAGAGGATTCTTTTGATTTTGTGACTTCAGCAGACATAAAATCTGAAGAATATATTCTAAAGAGATTATTAAAAGAATTTCCAGGCGATTCTATTCTTTCTGAGGAGAAAGGAAAGATAGAAAACAATACTTCAAGTATTTGGATGGTTGACCCATTGGATGGAACAAAAGATTTCAAAAATGGAGGAACTGGCTTTTCAATAATGATTGGGTTATGCCAAGATGGAAAGCCTGTTCTTGGGGTGGTATATGCGCCAGCAAAAAACTTGCTTTATTTCTCTGAAAAAGGCAGGGGGTCTTATCTAAGAATTGGCGGAAAAGACCATAAACTGGGCGTAAGCTCAAAAAAAGACCTGAAAGATGCTATAATGGTTACGCGAATCCCTCATGGCGAAAAGAGAACTGAAGACAAAATTGAAGAATTATTCAATGTAAGAGAAAAGATTCCAGAGAGCAGTGTTGGCATAAAACTTGGGTTGATTGCTTCTGGCAAAGCAGATTTTCATGTAAATGCTAATTTTCGGGCAAATAAATGGGATACTTGCGCGCCGCAGATTATCTTGGAAGAAGCAGGCGGGAAAATTACTGATTTATATGGGCATACTCTTGATTATAACCAATCTGAAAATAAGTGGCTGCATTCATTTGTAGCGTCTAATGGAGTTTTGCATAAAAAGATACTTGATGAATTAAAAGTCTTTCACACAACAAGTTTTAAATAACTTGCCTGCTTTTTGCTCTTATGGAAATCAGCTTTATCCCCCTTGACTATGACAGCTTTGACTGGCAGGGAAGGAACTATGTAAAGATTGTTGGAAGGGATGAAAAAGGAAAAAGAGTGTGCATTATAGACTGCTTTCAGCCTTATCTCTGGGCAATGCTAAAAGAAGGCACAAGCGAGAAAAAAGCAGAAGATTTAAGAAAAAAGATAGAAAAGATTAAGATTGAAACCAGCCTGCGGACAACAAATGTCGAAAAAACAGAGCTATGTGAAAAGAATTTTCTTGGCAAGCCTGTCAAGGCAATAAAGATTTTTATAACAAACTACAAGGATGCCCATCCTGTTGCAGACAATCTTGATTTTCCTGAGATAGAGGCAAGAAGGGAATACGACTTAAACATCATCACAAAATACATAGCAGAAAAAAGAATGGTTCCATTAAAATGGTGCAGGGTTTCTGGTGAAGTTTTAAACAATTCAAGCGAGTTTGGCGGCATAGACTCTGCAATTGATGCTGACTTGTGCATTAAAGCGGAAAAGATTGAAGAATGCAAAGATGAAATAATTGACAAAAGGTTTGAACCAAAAATCCTTGCTTTTGACATAGAGGCAGATGAGCTTGAGATAGGCAAGGGAGAAATCTTGATGATATCCCTTGTTGGAAAAAACCTCAAAAAGGTTCTGACATGGAAAAAATGCCCTCACAGGCTTAATTATGTTGAATGCTTCAAGGACGAAGCAGATATGCTTGAGGCATTTGTCAATTATGTTAAAAAAGAGAATCCAGACATGCTTATCGGATATTTTTCAGATGGGTTTGACCTGCCATACCTAAAAGCAAGGGCAGAGAAAAACAAAGTCAGGCTTTCGCTTGGAATAGACAACTCGCAGCCGAGCTTTGCGCGAGGCAGGATTCCTTCTGGGAAAATCTTTGGAATTGTGCATGTAGACTTGTTCAGATTTATAGAAACTGCTTACTCTCAGTATCTGCAATCAGAAACCCTTGGCTTGAATGAGGTTGCATCTGAGCTGCTTGGAGAGGGCAAAAGAGAGTTTGAGCATAAAAGCTCAAAACAGATGAAACAAGAGGAATGGCAGGAGTATTTTGAATACAACCTTCAGGATTCTGTCCTGACTTACAAGCTGGCAGAAAAATTCTGGCCGGACATGCTTGAGTTCAGCAAGATTGTGCAAGAGCCGCTGTTTGAGATAGCAAGGGACAGCATGTCTCAGATGGTTGAAAATTATATTATTCACAATCTTCACAAATTCAGCGAAATAGCAGAAAAAAGGCCTTTGCATGATGAGATAGAGAAAAGAAGAGAGAGGGAAAAATATGAAGGGGCGTTTGTATTTCAGCCGCAGGCAGCATTATACGAAAACCTTGCCGTATTTGACTTCACAAGCTATTGGCCGTCAATCATTGTCACATACAACCTGTCACTATCAAGTTTTTTGAAAAACAGGGAAAAAGATGCATTAGAAGTCAGTCTAGGCAGCAAAAAGGCTTATTTTTCAAAAAAACCGGCCTTTTTTCCCTTGATGCTTAAAGAAGTGATAGAATTAAGAAAAAAATACAAGCAGGAATATAAAAAAGACAAAAATCCATTAACCTTTGCGAGAAGCAATGCATATAAGCTGCTGGCAAATGCATCTTACGGCTATCAGGGTTTTTTTGGAGCAAGGTATTACTGCCCTGAGGCAAGCGCTGCAACAACAGCAATAAGCAGGGATTTCATAAAAAAAATAATAGGAACAATAAACCAGGATAGTTATGAGGTTATCTACAGCGACACAGATTCCATAGCGCTTAAATTAAACAGGCATGCAAAACAAGAGGCTCTAAGCTTACTGGAAAAACTGAATTCAGGGCTTCCCGGGATAATGGAGCTTGAGCTTGAGGATTTTTACAAAAGAGGGATATGGGTAACAAAAAGAACGGGCGAGTTCGGCGCGAAAAAGAAATATGCCCTGATAAACCATGAAAGCAAGCTGAAGATAAGGGGATTCGAGACAGTAAGGAGGGATTGGTGCACTCTTGCCCGCGACTTGCAGAATAAGGTCTTGCATAAGATATTGCAGGAGGGAAATGAAAAATCCGCCCTTGAGCTTGTTAAAAAAACAATAAAGGATCTGAAAGAAAGAAACATTGATAAAAAAGATATAATGATAAGGACACAGCTGAAAAAATCAATTGCAGAATACAGGGCAATTACCCCCCATGTGATTGCTGCCCAGAAGATGAAGGAAAAAGGCCTGCCTGTGGATATAGGCATGCTTATTGAATACTTTATCGCTGAAACGCGTGAAAAAAAGGCGCTCGTCAGGGAAAAGGTCAAGCTGCCTGATGAAAAAGGAGAGTATAACATAAAATATTATTTAGAGCATCAGATTATCCCGGCAGTAGAAAACATTTTTAATGTTTTTAACATCAATATAAAAGAGGTTGCCGATGGCAAGCAGCAGAAAAAATTGGGGGAGTTTTAATATTCTTTGTTTTGCCTCTGAGCATAAATGTTTCGGGCATACCGAAACATTTAAATAGTGTATCTTATACAATAAGATAAAATATAAAGATTAATGCATTGAAAGGAGAAACAAAATGAATGAGCAAAGGCTGATAAAGGAAATAAGCAGGCTGAAAAGAAAGAAAAATGCTGTCCTGCTTGTCCATAATTACCAGCGGCCTGAGATTTACAAGGTTGGAGATTTTGTAGGGGATTCCCTTGAGTTAAGCAGGAAAGCGGCTGAGACAAAGGCAAAAATTATTGTTTTCTGCGGGGTGGATTTTATGGCAGAGTCTGCAAAAATACTTAATCCGAGAAAAAAGGTTTTGCTGCCGACATTTGAGGCAAAATGCCCAATGGCAGCAATGGTGACTGCAGAGGAATTGCTGAAGGAAAGGAGAAAGCTTGAAAAAAGATATGGAAAGAATAATGTGGCTGTTGTTTGCTATATTAACACAACAGCAGAGGTAAAGGCATTCTCTGATATCTGCTGCACGTCATCAAATGCAGTCAAGGTAGTAAACTCACTGAAAGAAAAAAACATACTATTTGTTCCTGATAAGAATCTTGGCGATTATGTCTCAAGATTTACAGACAAGAGGATAATCCCGTGGAAAGGATTCTGCTATGTGCATGCAAGGTTTCTGAAAGAGCAGGTTAGGAGGGCAAAAAAACTGCATCCTCATGCAATTGTACTGGCGCACCCAGAATCTCCAAGAGAGGTTATAGACGAGTCGCATATTGTCTGTTCAACCTCGCAGATGATAGACTTTGCCAAAAAGTCTCATTTAAAGGAATTTATAGTTCTCACAGAGGCAGGCATGATAGAAAGATTAAAGCTTGAAGTGCCAAATAAAAAATTCTACACGCCCGGAATCATCTGCACACAGCAAAAGAAAAACAATCTGCAAAATGTCTATAACTGCCTGAAGAATGAAACAAATGAGGTAAATGTGGCAGAAAGAGTCAGGATTAAAGCCAAGAGGGCGCTGGACAGAATGCTTAAAATTAAATAAAGCAAGGCAGGGCTTAAATGAAAATCCATGGCATAATAAAACAGGCTTTGAAAGAGGATATTGGCAAAGGAGATATAACCACCAATTCAATAATTCCTAAATCAGAATTTGTCAAAGCTGAGATAATTGCAAAGGACTCTGGCATAATTGCAGGGCTTGGCATTGCCGAACAGGTATTCAAAGAGCTTGACAAAAATATTATATTTATTAAAAAAGTAAAAGATGGAGAGAAGGCTAAAGAATTTAAGGTTATAGCAGAGATTAAAGGAAATGCCAGGGCAATCCTGGCAGGAGAAAGGGTTGCCCTGAATTTTTTGCAGAGATTAAGCGGAATAGCAACACTAACAGCAAAATTCGTGAAACTTGCAGGAACAAAATCAAGAAAGCAGAGAGGCATTAAAATACTTGACACAAGAAAAACAACGCCTTTGATGCGGGAGCTGGAAAAATATGCTGTCAGGGCTGGAGGAGGAAAAAACCATCGATTTGGCTTGTATGATGCTGTCTTGATTAAAGACAATCATATAGAAGCAGCTGGAAGCATAACAGAGGCAGTTAAAAAAGCAAAGCGCGCAGGAAAAGCCATAGAGGTTGAGGTTAAAAACCTGAGAGAGGTCAGAGAAGCTTTAAATGCCGGCGTTGACAGGTTGCTATTGGATAACATGGACATAAAAAATATAAAAGAAAGTGTTAAGCTTGCGAAAGGAAGAGTTAAGCTTGAGGTTTCAGGCGGTGTAAGCCTCAATAGCATCAAAGCCATTGCAAAAACAGGCGTTGATTATGCCTCAATAGGCGCTTTAACCCACTCGGCAAAAGCGCTTGACATAAGCCTGGATGTGGTTAAGGTTATAAGATG
>JACOYM010000083.1 GCA_016181905.1 Candidatus Pacearchaeota archaeon
AGCCCGCGTGGGACAATGGTACTCCACAAGCCTGGAATAAAATTAAACCACAGAGCTTGGCCCGCAAGGGCTTCCAGGTTCGATTCCTGGCGCGGGCGTCGAGCAACTTCACGAGGCTATCTTAAAGATAATATAATGAGTGAGGTTGCGAGATTTTGACTTTGCTAAAGCAAAGTGTATTTGGAAGTCAGAACGCACGCAGGGCGTTTTCATAAACATTTATAAATCTAAATCCAGTAAAAGCATAATGGAAAAAGACATAGGAAGAATAAGCAAGAATGCAGAGACAGACATTGTTATCCGCGTGGACGATTTCGGCGGCAAGCGCGGATTGACAATAAGAGAATTCACGACTTCTGAAAGATACACAGGGTTTACAAAATCAGGAACAAGAATTCCTGCAGAAAAAATTGCTGAGTTCAAAAAGATAATAAACAGCATTGATGAAGCAGAATTGGCGGCAGAGGTTGTTTCTGCAGACAAAAAAGACCAAAAGAAAGCCAAGGCATCTGACATAAGCGAGGAAATCGGCGAAGACGGGACGATATAAGCAAGCTGCTTAAATGAAATTTCAAATTATGCAAGAAATATTATTTATTGATATATCTTGCGAATGCTGGAATTAAATTATCAATTAGATTATAATTTCTATATTCTTTTGGGTCAATCCATATGTATTCTTCATGATCCTCGCTTAACACAACTTTATCTGTGTCAGCGAAGCACTCAAAAAATGTGCCAACAATCTGCCATTGTTTTCCTCTTATAACAGGCCTCCATTCATTTACAAAAAAAGGGTTGCCAATTCTGGCAATTAATCCTGTTTCTTCATGAATTTCTCTGGCTAAGCTTTTATCAAACCTCTGGCCTGGCTTAACCCTCCCCCCAGCTACATCAAATTTTCCAGCATTCATGCCGTCCCTATATTTTGCTGACTCTTTAAGCAACAAGACTCTTCTGTCGTAGACGATAAATGCTTTTGTAGCGGGAAATAATTTAATCTCCATAGTTATTTGTTTTCTTTAAATAGATGTTAGAACTACTTTATCTCAATTCCTAATTTCTTCAGTTCATCCACATGCGCCTTTATCAAAGCCTCTGTAATCTGGATTATCTTTACAAGCTCATTCCTCTCATTGATAAGGGTTTGTATAGAGCCCTTGTGAAAGCCTGTAATCTCCTCTTTTGACATCTCTGGCTGGCCTTTTACTTCATTCATTTTGTCCTTGTTGTTTGCCATAAAAAGATAAGAAAAATATGGGTTATAAATGTTTGCATAAATTGTGAACTATTCTAAGTATTACTCAAAGCCAACCTTGTAAAATGGTAAAGATGGCGTAAGTTCTTTACACTCTTTTTCAAGTGATTTTAAATGAAAAAGCTCAAGTTCTGCTTCTTTTAATTTCTCAATTCCATGACATGGAACGAATGTATCTGGATCAAGAACACCATACACAATTCTATGGATTCCAGATTCAATTATTTGATCACAGCATGATTTCTTGCCAGAGCGCCTAAAATCACATGGTTCCATTGTCACATAAATTGTTGCTCCAGAAATATTTTCATGACATTTTTTTATTGCTAATTCTTCTGCATGACATTCTTCCGAATCTTCTCCGCTAAATGCTTTAGAAATAATTCTTCCCTCTTTTATTATGACAGCCCCTACATTATACCCATCTTGACTTAAGCTTTTTCTTGCTTCTTCTATTGCTAATTTAAGAAAATGAATGTCCATTAATCTCTAGACAAGCAGTTAGAATATAAAATTATCGGTTGGCTACTCCGCCATACTTTCTCATTTTGCGAAACTCGAACTTTTTATTTCAGAAAAGGTGAACTAACACTGATTTATACCTTTTCAGCAGCAATAAAGCTTTGCTCCTTTCTTGCTTTCCCTGCCAAAAGGATTGCCCTCTGCTCTTATGTTCTTAATCATCTCCTTGTTTGCCTCTGTTTCCCTGCTGTTTGCCGCCAGAACCTGCCTTGCCTTTCTGAATGCCTCGCATAATTTTATGCCAAGAGGGCATCTCTGCTCGCATGCCTTGCACAAGCTGCACTCATATAAAATCCTGTCATAAACATCATTCTTCAGCATAAGCGCCTTTCCTCTTGGAGAAATCGCCTCTTCCCGCATGACAGAAAAAACAGGGCATAATGCCTTGCACATGCCGCAGCTTATGCATTTCTCAACTATCTCCCTTGCTTCCTCTGCTGCATTCTCTGCCTCAATCGCCATTTTTAACTCCCTGGTTATTTTCCTCTTTTGCCTCTTGATTTTCTGTCTTTTCCTCTGCCTTCTCGCTGGCAAAATCAATTATCTTGCCAGGATTAAACTTATTGAACCTATCCATTCTTTTCTTTATGACAGAAATCAGCTTTTTCTCTGTATCATCAAGAAATTCCTTCTTTGACAGCCCAATGCCATGCTCTCCGGTTATATTTCCATGAAGTTTTTTAACAAGCTTCATCATTTCCGGTATCTTTTTCTTTTTCTCAACGCTGAAGCATGGGTGCAATATGCCAGAGCCAATATGCCCGTAACAGGGTATGCCATTATCTTCAAGAAAATCAAGAAATTCCTTCATCTTTGACAGGAATATTTTTGGGTCTTCTATTATTATATAGCCTTCTGATGCAAGTTTCGGGTATATGCTGTCTCTTAAAGCAATCAATTTTGTATATTTCTCATCCTTTATCTCACCCCTTTCAGATTCAAACTCAACAATAAGATGATAGTTGCTGCTAAAGCCAAGCAGCTCTGAAACCTTTTTGTCAAGAAACTCTATCATGCTGACATCCTTTTGAAGCCTGAGAATGCCTAATGCCTCTGTAATCCTTACAAAATCATCTGCCTTTATAAGAGACGCTGTTCTCTTTGGCTTTTCTGCAAGCCTTAGCACAACCCTTGCAATAATTCCTGTTGTGCCTTCCATGCCGGCAAAATCATTCAAGTCTGCCTTGCCAATCCTTTTAATCTCCCCCTTGGAATTTATAACATCAACATACTCAACCCAGTTTGCTGTCCTGCCATGTTTTATTGCCCTGCTGCCAACAGCATTTGTCGCTATCATTCCACCGATAGTGCATATAGCATGGCTTGATGGGTTTACAGGAAACTCCAGCCCTCTTTTCCCCAGCTCAGCATTCAGCTCATCAAGGATAATGCCTGCCTCAGCATATGCTGTTTTTCTTGCCTCATCTATTGAAATGATTTTATTCAGCTTGCTTAAGTCTATAACGCATGAATTCAGTGGGACAGCGCCTCCAGCCAAGCCGCTGCCGCCTCCCCTTGGAACAATATTATTATGGCTTGCAGCAATCCTTCCTGCTTCCTCAACGCTATTTGGAAAATAAACGCAGGCTGCCTCCCCAGCTATACCAGACGCATCTGTCGAGCATGCAATGCAATCCAGCTGTTTTTTGCTTGCCTTAAGCTTTATTTTCATTTTTTATTTATCAAAATTTAAATTATTCTTCATGGTTGTTTCTAATCTCATTTTTTCTTTGCCTCCTTTCCTTTATGTTTCTTTTGCTTTTCTATTGATTTTTGAGCAGCAGGCAGTGAGACATTAAGATAGTTATGCTCATCTATTGCTTTAGCAAGAGATACGCTGTCGTGTTGCCATTTGATGTCTTTGGTTGCCCATTGGCATTCTTTCAAAAATCTTGCATACTCCTCTGCACTTTCACCAAAACCATATTTATCTCTTATATATTTATCCCACATAACAAACAGGCTTGTATTATTAATGCTCATTACCTTTGATGCCCCTGTATATTCTACTCCTTTAATCCTGCTGAATCTGCTGTATATCTCTTTTATATCATCCTCTATTGCATCAAAATTAGCTGTTTCAAGCCTTTCATTTTCCAGCCTATAAAATGAGGGTCTTGAGTTCTCAAATGCAAGCTTAATGCTGTCATTTAAGGCATCATAATCCTTAACAATCCTGAATCTCTGCTTATTCCATGTTGCCAGCAAGATAATTGCCCCTCCTGCCTGATTTGATATGCCTCCCTCTCCTGTAATAAATCTTGCTAAATTATAAATCTCGTTTCCAGGCACATTTCTAAACTCTTCATGCGATTTTATCAGACTGCCAAGCTCCAACTTTTTCATTTTCATCTTTCCGCCCCTATAACAACCCTCTCTGCCTTCAGCCCAAGAGCATCAGCAACAGCATAAGAAAATTCTGTAATTTCAATGCCTATATCAGAATTCTCTGTCAAGTGCGCAAAACACAGGGGGCAGGTTGTTATAATCTTTGAAACTCCTGCGTCCTTTGCCTGCTTAATAATTCTTTTTGCAACCTTTGCAGCAAGCTCGGGGTTGTTTGCTTTCAATCCTGCGCCGCCGCCGCAGCAAAACGCATTCTCTTTATTGTTTTTCATCTCAACAATCTCATATCCCAGCAACTCCAAGATCAGGCGAGGCTCTTCATAAATGCCGCAATGCCTCCCAAGATGGCAGGGGTCATGGTATGTTGCTTTCTCACTGCTCTTTTTAACAATAGCCTTTTGCCCTTTTTCGAGTGCATTCAAAATTGTAAAGACAATATGCTCTGCCTTAATGCCCCAATCAGGCAGCATCTCCTTATAGTCTTGTGAGAATACCTTGAAGCATGCAGGGCAGTTTGTTATTATCCTGCTTACAGAATGCTGCTTGAATAATTCAAGGTTTTTTCTTGCCAGCTTTCTTGCATCTGTCTCATAGCCTGCATTTCTTGCAGGGCTGCCGCAGCACATCTCTTGGGGCAGCATGATGAAATCTATTTTAAGCCTGTTTAAAATCTTCTTGTAGTTCTCAAGCTCAGCGCTCAGCATATGCTTTGTCAGGCATCCTGGGTAATAAAGAACATTCCCTTTTCCTTTGAAGATATTCAAAATTGGCATAATATACAATAGAAACATCTATTTTTAATAATTTATGTTCTATAATTGATATCCTTCGCTCTACTCGCTAATTAACTTTATCCTCACCCAAACACTCCCGCAAGCATTGCCGCTCCAAGGGCAATCATCACAATGCCCATGATAAGCCTGAGCCACTTTCTCTTTTCAAGCCTGAATTTTTCTGCATGACCAGCAGGCATGCCGAAATAGACAGCAAGCAGGATTATTATCAAAGGCAGGACAAAGATTAGGTTGTAAAGCAGCAGGTAAGGCACCGCCATAGCATACGCATTCTTTGCTATCAGGCTCAATATTGCCAAATAAATTCCTCCGGTGCAGGGCAACTCAAACATGCTTACTAACACTCCAAGGATGATTGCAGCAGGCAGGCTTGCCTTTTGCACATATTTCTCTATAACACCTTTCTTTGACTCAGGAATAGCCAAGGTTATGCCTTTGCCATACCAGAAAAAGTCCTTTACATTTATAGCCCCCGCAGCTATAGATATAAGTGCAGCTGCCTGAAAAACAATACTTGTTATGCCTATTGACTGAATTGCCCTTAATAACCCTAACCCTGCCAAAAAGTAAACCACAAACACACTGAGAATGTAAGCTATTCCAACCTTAAGAATTCTTCTTGATGCGCCAAGCGTGGTTATATACAACAACAGGAATATTAAGACAGCAAACGCGCATGGATTTATGCTGTCAATTAACGCAGCTAAAATCACTGCGCCAATTGTCAGGTCTATTTTTTTTGGGGGGGATATCTCATGAGCAGTTGCCTCTTCCTTATTGTATTTAAGCGGGCAGACAGGCTCGTTTTCCAGAAAATATATAATGTTTGCCTCAAGCTCTCTTTCAATAACATTGCTTCCTGTCAATGCCTTGTTGCTTATAAAAACAGCAGGCACGCCTGGCTTCTCTATTTCATATCTCTTGACAAAATCCTGGAATAAATCCTGGTTTGTTTCATTATAATAAATCTCCAGCTCATAAAGTGTGAAATTAGGATATTTCTCTGCAAGCTTCTGAATTTTAGGATGAATGTAAGCGCAATGCGGGCATGTCTCTCCATAAAAAAAGTATATGCAATAGCTGTCATTCTCACTGAAAGGGCATTTTCCTGTCTCGCAGCTTTTTAAAACCGCGCCAGATGCATCAGCATCTGCAGCTGAAACCATGCCTGCAAAAACAGCAGATATGAGAATAAACAGCAAGAACAGATATAACCTCCTCATTTTATATGCTAAAAAAGCCATGTTTTTAAATCTATAGAGAATTAAAGTAGTTTCTGATTTCATAAAACTTATATATGGAAAAGAATTTACAACTGGCATGACAAAGGTAATAAATGCCCCATTGGAAGAGATAACTGAATTAGCAAAAAGGCTCAAAGGAAAAAAGGCATATATAATCGGAAAGGGAAATGGCTTAACAGACAGGGGGGATATTTTAATAAGCGCGGTTCTTGACGTGAATCAGGTAATTTATAATTCAGAGGAAAAATTTGGGTTCTATGATTACGAGATAGCAGATAAGGTGCATTTTGACAGGGACAATCATCCCCATTGGAATGCTTATTTTGGAAAAGAGCATTTCAAGCTGTACGATGGAATCTTTTTAGGGCATCATGGCTGCGGGGGGCATGATAAATATGTAAGAACAATAGAAAAGGCAAAGTCTGATTTGTCGTCAATAAATAATTATAAAGGAATATCACGCCAGTTTAAAAAGTTCCATAAAAGATACATGTCAGAAAAAGAGAGCATGATTGCGGATAGTGTCAGGGCAAGGTTCAGCATAAGTGAAGGAAAAAAGGGCAGAAATGAATTTGCTCAATACCTGCACTATGAGGATGATAAAGACAGGGACATCTTATTCTTTTGGGAGTGGTTTTGCAATAATTTTATAGATGAAAAAGAGTACGAGAAAAAGATAAAAGAGATTACAGGGGCAGGACATAAGAAGGCTTTTGAGAGTTATATATGCTCAATAGTAACTAATCTGAAGAATTCCGGATTTAAAAGGGTTGAGAGATAAAAAAATTCCTGAGAGTTACCGCACACTAAAGCCCCAGAAATCTTTGACTTGTCAAAAACCATGCACTAAAGTGTATGGCGTGTTATGGTTTTTGAGCATGTCAAAATTCTATGAATTTTGAGCACTATCAGAAATCCTTGATTTCTGAAGCTATCAAAAATGCCTTTTTTTTTCTATCCATTAAAATAGATAGGGTACACAAAGAGCATTTTTGAAGTCTGAAATTTCCAATTAACACAAAATAAAAAAAATAAAAAAATAATAAAGAAAAAAAATACCTCAATTTATCAAGAAAGTTCTATCTGCTTATTCAGAATCTTCTGAATCTTCAGCTTCTTCTTCTGTGTCTTCTGAATCTTCTTCGACTTCGCCTTTTTCAGTTTCTTTCTCTTCTTCAGCTTCTTCCTTTCTAGGCTCTCTTGGTGTTATTCCTTTCTGCTTAAAAAAGCAATCTCTGCAGTAAACCGGCCTGTCGCCTGTTGGCTTGAAAGGCACTTCTGCATCCTTCCCGCAAGTGCTGCACTTTATCTTGTGCATCTCTCTTGGTCCAAAATCACTTCTGAAGCCGCCTCCGCCTCGCCTGAAGCCGCCACCGCCTCCGCCTCGCCTGAAGCCTTCTCCGTATGCCATATTATTTAAAATCCTCCTTGTATATTTTATTTGTATAAGAATTCGCTAACTTGTAACTCCTTCTTACTGAATAGATGTTTTTTATGCTATTTATAAACCTTTTGGATTTTAATTTCATGGCTGCCAAAAAAAGAAAAAAACAAAAATCAGCCAAAAATAAAAAACTAAAAGCTCATCAGGTTGATTTTTGTCTCGCCGCTAAATGCAAAGTTTGTTGCAACAAGGTTTCTGCAGCCTGCGTCTTCTGCCAGATGAATGACCAAAGGCGTGGCTGTGCCGTCCATCACAATTGAATAAGCCTTTTTTCTTGTTCTTCTCAGCGCAAATGACAGATCACTTACTGAAGTGTGCTTTATTGCCTCAAGATTGCGGTCTAACAGCACAGCATTTTTTGAGCCTCTTACTTCATTGAAAATCTCTTTCAGTTTTTCTTTTTCATTTGCTGTTAATTCTGCCTTTTCTTCTGCGCTTTCCTCTGCCTTCTCTCCTGTTTCTTGCATTTCCTGCCTGCTTTCATCTCTGCTTCGGCTTCTACTCGATGCTTGCTGCCTCTGATATCCCTGATGCCTTGCCTTAGGCATAATTGACTCAAGAAACTCTTTTGCGGGAATCTTTTTTCTTAATGCTATAAGAATCTCCTTAGATGCAAGCTCTTCTACTTCTTTTCCATCCGGAGCTACTGCAACATAGTCTACCTTTGCATTGCCTATAACATTCTTTGCTATCAATTCCCCGCCCCTGTCTCCGTCTATGAACAAGATTGTTTCTTTTTCAAGGCTTATCTTTTTTATGCCTTCGGGCAGATTTGTGCCATTCATTCCTATAACATTTGAGATGCCATTCTTTATCAGATTTATAACATCTGCCCTTCCCTCAACAATGATAATTTCATTGCCCGAGATATTCCCTGCTGGAAGCTTTTCTTCGCCATATTCCTGCAATTTAGACATCCTTACAGAGGTTTTCACGCTATCAGAAATCTCTCTTGAATCTGTAACCCCCCCTACTTTTTCAAGAAGCTGCTTTGCCCTTTCTATGATATAATCTCTTTTGTTGCCTCTGACATCCTCTATCTTTTCTATCTCTATCTTAGCCTCTGTTGGGCCTATCCTCTCTATTGTCTCAATAGCTGCGGCAATGATTGTTGTTTCTGACTTGTCTAAGCATGTAGGAATCTGTATCTCGCCTGTAGTTTTGCTGTTGGCTGTTTGCAGGCTAACCTCTATCCTGCCTATCTTGCCCTCTTTCTGCAAGTCTCTCATTTCAAGCTCTGCCCCGAGCAAGCCCTCTGTCTGGCCGAATAATGCGCCTATAACATCTGGTTTCTCAACTGTTCCTTCTGCAGTAAACTTTGCATGCACCATGTATTTTATTGATACCGGGCTTATCTTTCCCATATTACCTGTATTATTCCTCCTATTTGTAAATTTAATTTAACTCTTATCAGAAAGAACACCAAGAATTAACCTGCTAAATTAGCAGTTCTCATACAACATGCTTAAAGGCATTTGCCTAACACACAAAATCAGCATGAATTTTGATGTGATACGTGAATGTGATGATATAATCACCCCTAAATTATATTCTTAATATCCTTTCTTTATCCTGAAAGAAAAAGCAGGTTTTTAAATGTTTTGGATTTTTGTTATATTCTTAATATCCTTTCTTTATCCTGAAAGAAAAAGCAGGTTTTTAAATGTTTTGGATTTTTGAATGCCAATCTCATATGTGAATAGAGTAGTGCTTTGTATATTTTAAGACATAATAAACCTTAAATAATACGCCGTGACATTCTATTGCATGATACTGGAGAATTTCAGTTATGGGGCATTAAGAGAAATAAAAGAATCCCCCCACAAGATGCACTGGTCTCAAAGCTTATTAGAACAAGTTACAGAAAGCAAGGTATTATCACAAGGAGAAGAGTTTGTTCTTGTTAAGACAGATTTTTTAGCGCCAAAATTAATAAAGGATGCAACATGGAGAACAGATGGTATAGGTGAAACAAGCAAGAATATTTTTGAGAGGTGTAACAATATTAAAACATTTAAGGATATTGTTAGGTGGTTTTACCAGATAACACTTCCAGAAAGCTATATAAACGGGGAGTTTCCGCATGAAGATTATACTTTGCATATTAGAAGTTTAGAAAATAATGCTTTTGTTAATTTAAGAATATTTCCTGAAGGCAGTTATCTGCTTGATTTGATAGATGCGGAGGTAGAAGTTTATGGGGATTATTTTAATGTAATAGCTCGCGGTGCAACATCAAGCTATAGCGGAGGGGCTGAAGAGAATGACAGCAAGAAACCCGAACAAAGAACAAAAACACTTAATCAACTTACAAAACAAAATAGGATAAGGCAAGGAAAAATATGCATTCAGGCAAAAGATAAAGAGTATGAAATGGGATTTAAGGAGTTTAAGAAATTAAGTAAAGCGCACTCCTCAGATGTTGGAACTTGTGTAATTGACAGGGTAAAGAAAGCAGATTTAAGCGAATGTGCACTTAAAGAGGTTCTGACTTATTTTAAGAGTCTTTTAGATGGATGTGGTGTAGGATATAGATGGTAATCATAGGAAATTTAGAATTTTCTGTCTCTATAACTTGCAAACAGCATAATATAATCAAGTGAATTATTCATAAATGTTCTTCCTATATGCGCATCTTACCTTCTAAATGATGCGCCCCCCTCAATTTCCAGCAATCTTTTTGCAATGTAATAATCCAAATCATAATGCGGAGAAAAATCTTTATTCTGTTTAAATTTCCTGCAAATAAGCATTCTATAGCAGTCTAAATTAGCCTCCAAGACATAAAAATTCCCGCGATTGTCCTGCACAAAATCTAATGCTCCTATCTCAAATCCTAAAGCATCTGCTGTTGACAAAGAGAGGCTAATTAAATCTTTAGGGATATTTGGCATAAATGAATATTTCGCTCCCTTTGCAACATTTATAATCGAGTCTTCTGCTCTTCTCACATTTTCTTTTTTGCGAATAGTAGCAAAGGGAACATTAGAACCAATAACATATGTTCTCAAAACCTCATCATTCTTATCTCCGCTCTTGGAGATAAATTCCTGCGCATAATATGGGGAACTGAGTATTAATCTTCCATCCTCTATTCTCGTCTCATTAGCGAAATCAACAATGTAGCTTTTATCAGATATAGAAGCACGCAACTGGCCTTGTTGTATTCTAAGGATATAGTGATTATCTCCTCCGCACCCCTCTCTCGATTTTAATATGGCTAATCCTTTTTCCTGAACAAATTTCTTCAAAGCAATTGAAGAATCTGTTATTAAGGTATCTGGAACAGCAATTTTATTTTCTAATAACACTTGTGAAGTTTGTATTTTATCTGTCGC
>JACOYM010000084.1 GCA_016181905.1 Candidatus Pacearchaeota archaeon
AAAGACTACAATTTTGAAGCAAGTTATTGGAAATCTTTTAATGAAGGCAGACCCTTCAGAAATTCTGTTCATAAACCTGGATTCATTTTCTCTTCTTGAATTCTCTATACATCGACTAGTTGAAGAATACAGAAAATTACATAAAAAATCTGCTTCAGATTTTTTTTATTTATTTTTGGATGAAATTGCCTCAAGAGACAATTTTGACCAAGAGTTGAAGAGTTTATATGACAACGAAAACATAAAGATAATCTGCTCATCTTCAATAGCCACTTTAATGCGGGATAAAAAGGCTCTCTTGACTGGCAGGACAAAGACAATAGAAGTAATGCCTTTGACATTTCAGGAATTTTTGCAGTTTAAGGGGGCTAAAATAAGCAAGGCAGATAAGCCAAAGTTAGAAAGTTATTTTAAAGATTACTTGAAATTAGGTGGGATTCCCTATTATGTTCTGACAGAAGACAGGGATTATCTAAATGAACTGATAGAAAGCATAATCTATAAAGATATAATCGCCCATTACAAGATAACCGGAGAAAGAGCTGTGAAAGAATTATTTGTTTTATTATGCCAGAGAGTTGGAAAGCCAATGAGCTATAACAAACTGGCAAAAATACTAAAAATATCTGTTGATAGTGTTAAAAGATATGTCGGCTATTTTGAACAAGCATATTTATTTTATGTGGTGGATAGGTATTCAAAATCTGCGAATGAAAAAGTAACTTCCCCTAAGAAGATTTATATTGGGGATGTGGGGATAAAAAATCTTATTACAGAATTTAAGGACCTTGGAGCAAGCTATGAAAATCTTGTGTTTTTAAAAATTAAAGATAAAAAACCAGAATATTATCTTGAAGGCTCTGCAGAAATAGATTTTGTGACAAAAGATATGGCAATAGAAGCTAAGTATAACCAAGAATTTAATGAAAAGCAATTAAAAATCTTTAATTCAATAAAATTAAAGAAAAAAATTATTGCAAGAGGATACGAATTTTTTGTAGACTTCAAAAATGCTCTTTGAGTACCCTGTCTGTTTTATGTCGGAAATGCGAATATCAACAGCATTTCTGACATTAGCGCAGGGTTCTTGACAAAATCGCGAGAAACAAATTCATCGCACGCTCCGCTAATCCTCAAAAAATAAAAGAAAAAGAAAAAATAAAAAATTTCTGTTACATCTCTATCTAAGCTGTTGTTCCAGTAGTCGCAACTGTTGCTACAGTTCCGCTTGTGGACAACTTGACTTCACCAACTGCTGTTGAAGGCTTGCTTGTTGTTAAGTACTTTGCAGCTTTTGTTGTATCTGCTGCTTCGTAACCTGCAACCAGCATAGCTATCTTGGTTGTGTTTGCATCAAGGTATGGGCTCTTCACAACTTTGATTATGGCCTGGTCCGCGCCAACGCCTGTCTTTGTTGTGAAAGCAGCTCCACATAATGCTGCACTCTCCCCTAAGATTTTCTGCGCAGCTGTGTTTATACAGCTACCTCCAATAACAAGTAAGTTTTTGCTCTCAACCTGAGATACCTCGCTGTCCTTGACAGTAACAGAGCCTAACTCTGTGACTGTGCCAGTGGCTGTTGATGCCGCTGTGACGCTTGATTCAGGAATTCCTACATACACCTGCGCGTATATCTGCTCATCAGGATAGCTGATGGATGCTGTATTCTGGTCAGAGTCAGACTGGTCTAAAAGCGTAATTGTTCCCCACAAATCAGCTTCTTTCTGCTTCTTGCTGTCTGTTGCGAGTGTATGCGCTCCAAACTCTGTCTGTTCTGGTCCCCATGTTCTGAATACAGTGTTTACTCCAATGCCGTCATCTCCTGTTAAGCCTGGCTCAAGTGTAACAATAATTGCCTGGTATTGGTTGTTGTCATCCTTTTCTTCAATGACAACAATAGCCGGGTCAACTATGTTTGCGAAAGCTCCTGTTGAGCTTCTTGATGTCAAGAACACTCTTGTCACGTTTCCACCAGTTGACACATTACCGTTACCATGTGTGAAGTTGTATGTCAGCCCAGTATTGGTTATTGCAACTGCAGAGCTCTGTCCTCCAGCGCCTCTTGACGAATTGACAGCATTTCCTCCAATGGTAAAGTTTCCATTACCTGTCAAAAGAACTGCTATGTCCTGGTATGTATCAGCTCCGTTAGGTACTTTGATTGTTGCTACATCTGTTCCATCTCCATCCCAACCATCTAACGTGATGTTTAATGGCTGGTAGAAGAACACCTTTGCTCCTTTACTGCTTTGTATTGTTGGGTAGATAATCATATCAGTCGTCGCACTGCTGTCAGGGTAGTTCAATCTTACAGTTCTTGCATCCTCGCTTGAACTTGAGTCTCCAAAGTAATTCACATTGAATACCTTGCCTCCGACTGTGACTGTTCCTGTTCCTTCAGCTGTCAGTGTTGCTGTATATGTGTCTCCTGTGAATACATCTGCAAAGGTAACCTTATCCTGGCTGTAGCCAGTTGTCTGGTTCACAATCTGTGATACCTTTACAAGATGCCCTTCATCCTCATTACCAACAACAATCATGTCAGACCTGTTCGAAGCCTCTCTCTCAGCAACATTAATTCTGTGCCCGTCAGAGTCATGGTGCATAAATATTGCATCTGACTTGTTCATGGCGAATTGAGTTGTCTTTGTGTTTCCAAGATAGTCTGTCATTTCAAGCGTCATTTTGTCATCCCCGCTGTTCTTTATCTTTATGTCTTCTCTTGCAGTTGTGCTGCTATCAGCAATATTCAATCCTGCAAAATCAATCTTAAAGGTTCCGAATAATGGGTCCTTGAAACTATCTCCTACCTTTAGTGCATCCTTGTCTGAGTTTGTCGCATAGATTGTTATAACAATCTTGGTAAGTGCTGTTGTGCCTCCGGTCAATGTAACTCTTGTTCCGTCCATAACTGAATCATCATCTCCGTATGTTACAGAGCTGCCACTTGTTAAGGTGATTTTTTCAGCCCCTGCAACCAAAGATGCTGTGTATTTCAGATTGTTGGAGTCTGCTGTGTTGACAGCGATTGTTACTCCATTTATCTTCTTTGAATACCCTTCAGTTATTTCCTTAGAGTCGCTTGTTCCTGCATCATTAGTCACTTTTACTGTTGCTGTTGTGCTTGACGCGCTAACTAATTCTACAGTGTACTTCTTTCCTCCAACTGTAACCTCTTCAGACACTGATCCAGAGCTGTCTAAGGTTACCTTAGTAGCCTCTTTCAACAAAACAAGGTTTGTTGAGTCTGTTGCTGCCCCGATAGTGAACTTTTGCCCTAAAAGGCTAAGCTCCTGGTTCTTTGAGTCAGCATGTGTTACATTAACTGCTTTATTGAAGGTTACTGATGTATTGTAGAAATAATTTGTCGCGCTGCTTGTTCCGCCGCTTGGATTTAGAGTGTATCCTATTGTAGGGTCATCTGAGCTTGTTGGCATCTTTGAGAACAATAGCCTTGGTGTTGCACCAACCTCTATTGTTTGTGTGTATGTTGCGTCAACATTGCCAGAGAAGCTCCCGTCTTTCAACAAGGTTTTCAGCTCTGACTTTGTTACAACATTCTTCACATTATTCAAAGTGTCATTTACCCAAAGCCTGGATGAACTCGTAGACAATGCGGATGTCTCTCCACTTGTTGATGCTGAAGCTGTGCCTGTTGTTGCAGTCTGCTTTGCAAGCTCTGCCTGCAAGCTTTGTCCTACATCAACAGCCGCCAAGAAATCACTTGACGCTGCACTTGCACCAACAACAACTGCTACATCTGCTGCTCCTCCAGACACGAAAGGTGCTGGATAGCTTGCAGCAGCAGCCAATCCAATTGTGCTTCCTAACATCACTGCGCTAGCAAATATCGATGTAATCTTTCTAAAGTTAAATTTCATTTTTTTTAACCTCCTTTCAATTGTATAACATTATTTTTTGGCTTTATTGTCTTGCATGCAGAAAACCATATTAAGGTTTTCTTGATGGCATTAATAGGGTTAAAGTGCCACCTGTTTGACAATTCTCACTGTACGTCCCTATTAAGAATCACTGTCGCTGGCCAGATCTCACCTTTGAAATAAGGTGTAAATTATCATATTCAACTGCCTTTAAAAACCTTTCCCCCTTCTAATTCGTTATGCATAAAATTCTACCTTGTTCTTCTTTACTTCATTTATAAATCTTTCGTTGTTACTATGGTGTTAGACAACAATCCTGCAGGCATGCCCCAAATGAAACAGAAAGATTTATAAAGATATATGGTTTTTTATGTAATATATAAGGAGTATAGACATATAAAAATAAGACATATATTAAGAAGTATATAATAAATTATAACAATAAGAGAATCTCCGTCGATTCAAATGGCATAAACAATGGCAAAGAATACAAAAACAATCAATATAACAATAAAAGCATCAAAAGATGCTTTCACCTCATTTTTTAGGCATCTGAAGGGTGAGAAAGAGAAAGACTATAATTTTTCAGAAATATCTGCCTTAAGGCAGCTTCTAAACAATGAAAAAGCGCGTATTCTGCATGTTATAAAGCATGAAAAGCCATCTTCCTTGTATGCCCTTGCCCGGATTTTAAAGAGAGATTTTAAGTCAGTCCAGCAAGATGCCAGGCTTCTGGAACATTTTGCCTTTATTCAGCTTGTTCCTGAAAAGAGCGGCAAAAGAAACAGGCTCAAGCCGGTTGTTTCAGCAGACTCTGTAAATATAATCTTTAATATATAAAAACATTCGTTTTCTAACTGAAAGTTACCGAGCCAAAAGGATTATAAAGTTAGCTAAAATTCTTTATTGTATGAAGTTCAAATTAGAATATATAATTATTGGATTAATCATCGTATTTGCAGTAATAGTTTTGATTAGTGGGTATATGAAAAAGCAAGAAGTGACAATCACAACAGACAAAACAGAATATGAACCAGGAGAGAATATTACCATTACAATAAAAAATAATTTAATTCAAGTAATTGATTTCTTTAACATTGAAATCGAAGGTTTTATTGATAACAAATGGCAAACAGCTAACAGAGATATTGAATGTGGTTGTTTAGAGTTTTGTACAAAAATAGTAGCTTCTCTTTGGCCATGGGAAGCAAAACAATATATTTGGAATCAAGAAATTTGTCAAAATTTGAATTTTGCTAAGTTTAGAGTTAAAATCCTTGCAAAAGAATATTCTAAAGCAGGAGGAAGATTAAAGTGGCGTGGCGATTTGACTTTTTTTTCAAATGAGTTTGAAATAAAAGAAGAGATATTGGAGTATGAAGGCAAACTATATCCATCAAAGATATGCAGATATTATATTGAAGATTTAACAAAAGAGGAATACTGGAAGACAATACCTATTTGTGGCAATTCGGAAATTGATAAATTACCTGAATGGACAACTGTTAAAGTGAGAGGCAAAATAGCAAAAAAATGGTTTGAATGCCCCGTTGGTAGCTTATGTGCTTTGGCAAACCAATGGCTTACAGTTTTAAATGTTACAGAATTTGAAGTAATTGGATTTGATGAAGAATACTGCAATAAATTTGATGCTCCGAAAGCATGTCCTTTGGCATGTGCAGTTTGTGCTTATCCAAAAGTTTTATCATATACGGGATGTCATTCAAAAGAAAATTGTGGAGAATGTTCAACTGATTCTGATTGCAAGGATTTAAATTGTTCGATAGAAGAGAAACCAGAACCACAACCAGAATGTGTAAATAATACTTGTAAGTGTACTTATTCTTATTGTAAGGAGATTGGCGGGTGTGATTAGGGCGAGGCACAGCATTTAATTTTATCTCTTTTTGTTTTTTTGCTCTTTATGCTGTACTATAGCACGCATTCAGCTTTATTCTTACATCATCATTCCCAAAAGGCAGGAGTTTGTCTGCCCCTGTCTTAATAACAACATTGCAGCTGCCTTTTTTTGTCCCTGCCAGTTGTTTTCTGATTACAATCTCTCCTGTGTCATTTGTCTTGCTTATGGTTTCAATATCAAATTCATACCCTTTCAGATAACTCGCATTCCCAGAAGGCCATGCAGCAGATAATATTTCTTCAGTTGTCTGGTTCATAACACTGCATGCAAGCTCTCCATTATTACATTTATTTGCCTCATTTTCTGCGCATTCCTTAATAACATCTGCCATGCTAAGAGGCAGGTATCTTGATTCGCATGTTGTAGTGTACTGCAGGAAAGACCCTAAAAAATTAGACACCTCGTTGCTTTTATATTCCTGTTTTGGCTGCCTTATTATGCTTATCCCAAGAAACACAAGCGCTATAACAGATACCAAAACAACTATCAGAATAAAGCCAACCATCTCCTCCTGTGAATTTTTATATACTCTTCTTATCATTTTATTCAACAGCCCTATATGCTATATTTATCTGCCCAAGCTCGCATTTATCATAAACAAACCCCTCTTTGTTTTCCTTCCTGCATAAAGCCACAAATGATGAAACAGCCCCCGCTGTCTTCACTTCATCATTCTTATAAACATCAAACACATTGCATTCTGGATAAGTCAGTCTTGTGCATTCAACATCTTCAATATTTTGCATTGAAA
This sequence comes from Candidatus Pacearchaeota archaeon, assembly GCA_016181905.1. Lineage (GTDB taxonomy): Archaea > Nanobdellota > Nanobdellia > Pacearchaeales > GW2011-AR1 > JACOYM01. The sequence continues at coordinate 6,554 of JACOYM010000084.1, forward strand.
TCAAAGGATGCAATTTTCTCACCTTTATCCCTGCAACAGGCCATAAGCCTTCAAACACATCTTTCATGCCAGATGACAGCACAATAAGCTTGTCCGCATCAAGGCATAAAGATTTTCCGCATGTGAACTCTGCTGTATCAACAAGATTTGCAACAGTTGCTATTGCCTTTTCTCTCTCAAGCCTTGTAACATCCCTTTTCATTCCCTGCACGCTTACTGAAACAAAAAATATTCCTGCTAATATAAAAAATATAAACACAGCCATTATCATAAATGCCATCTGCTGTATTTTCAATTGAGCAGCCTTCCCAGCCTTTATATTTTTAGTCTTTGCCATCTTAAAATATCCTGCATATGCTGTCTTTATCCTTTATTTCGCCTGCTAAGCTTATAATCCTGCTAAAGTCCTGCCCCTGTGAAGGGCTTTCTTCTTGTTTCATAGCCATTGCCTTGTTGGCTAAGCTGGCTAATTCAGTGTTCAGCCCAGAGCTGCATTTTGTTTCAATAAATCTTGACTTTTCAAGATACAACTGGGCAAGCTTTTCAAGCCTTGCCATAAGCCTTGCCAGATTGCACTCATAACTCTCTGAATCAGAGAATATTGCAGCATAAATTAGGCTGCCTGAGTAAGCCATTGTAGGGCCATCCTTCTCAACGCCGCCAGAGCTGAAAGAGTTATCATTGCTGTAATCAGCCACATTCACATCACAGCCATTGCTATTGAAACAAACCTTTATGCTGTTTGTCTCACAGCCATAAGTCGTGTCGCTTATATTTATGTTCTTGGCATTCTCAACATCATCCTCAATCCATCCTGGCGGGGAAACAAAGCAGTATTTGCCAGCGTAAAGAAATATCAAATCAGCAACCTTGAATGGCATTTCAAACTGCTTGACCATAATATAAAAGTTTTTCCCCTGCATTGTTGAATTGGAAAAAATATGCTTGTTGCGCAGGGAGGTTTCCTCTCCTGGATTTTGCCATTGCTTGCCAATGTTGCTTTTTGTAGCAATGCTTAACACCTGCGCGCCAAAATTATCATCCTTGTAGCATTTGTTGTATACCCTTGTTTCAACTCCTGTTTGTATAACTGTTGACTCAACAGATATGCCTTTTCCTGTTTCCAAAGGGTCAAGAAGCGCTCCGAAGCTTTTCGCAAGCTCGGACTGGGAGATATTCCTTTGCGGCACTATAAACTTCATAGTCATGTATATTGCCAAGAACAATATTATTGCCCCGACAATAATGGAGAACATCCATGCAAAAGACATCTCAAATGCTTTTTTGCCTGAAATAAATTTATGTTTCATTCTTTTTAATTAAATTTGAAGGATAGATTTATAAACTTATTTTGTATTAATATATCAACAGGTAAAACCTGAAAGTCAGTGTACCCTGAGGTGCACGCAATAGTTCTTTCAGGTGCTGTTATTTTCTTCAAGATTTTACCAGACATGATAAACCTCTTGTTCTATTTTTAATATGTCAATATAACCGCTATCTTTATGTTCAAATTTTTGAAAACAAGCCCATGCGAGCATGTCTGCAAACTGAAGTCCTGCAAAATTATGTGAATAACTGTGTTGAATAATTATTTTTGACGGGTGAGATTTATCTTTTAAACATTTTGTGAAGTAATTATTAAAATCTTGTTGAAGTAATTGTTTTCCTTGCCTTCTATCAATTCTTATTTCTATATGAACGTCATCCATAATAAGTTGCTTTGCTAACTTTCCTGCAATGTAATTATACAATTTATCTTTATTATTTTTTAAATAATCGCTAATAACTTTTTTCTTTTCTAGAATAACATACAACACTTTAGTGTTTTTAATAGCATTTAATTTTTTAAGCATATGAATCTTGACATTCTCGGAAGATTTGTTAGCCTTTATTTCAAAGGCTTTTTTAAGCTCTTTTTTAAATTTATTTCTTCGCATATTTTTAATAATTCTACCCAACTCTTGGGGATTATCTATTATCAAGGCAGCTAAGACTATATAATTAGATCCATGTTCTCCCAAATCACCACTTTCATCTATGTAAACATATTTGAACATTTTAGTTATTTTTTCCTCAATTTTTCTACTCTCTTGCTATTTTCACAAGCGCCTCGTAGTAATTCTTTTTAATAGTCATGTTTATCCTTCCTTTTCTGTTTTCAATGCAATATGGATTTTCAACAATATTCCCAAACTCATCGCTTATTATCTCTGTCATATTAAGATGTTTCATTATCTGCGCAGGCATGTTGCATGCCTTTTTTGCAGGATAGAAAAACATATTTCTATCAGCAGAATTTCTTTCTATCTCCATGGCTATATTTGCATCCCCAGCCAATCCACTCTCTGACTCCAAATCAGCAAAACAAACATATTCAATTCCAGAAGGCAGAACAGCTGAAAATATATCGCTGGATGTTTCAGATGACCTCCAAACGCTGTCAATCTCCCCCTGCAGGTCATTTATAAACAATCCAATCTGGCTGCAGTCCCTCTGCTCAAGAAATGCCTTGATTGCAAAAAAAGCCACGAAAATAAAAACAGCTATCAATAGGATAGAAAACAGCATGCCAAACGGCAGCTGCATGACTTGCG
>JACOYM010000085.1 GCA_016181905.1 Candidatus Pacearchaeota archaeon
GTTCTTGACACATCAAAAATGCTCTTTGTTCACGCTGCCTGTTTTATGTCGAAAATGCTTTTCTATTTTGCATTTCCGAGCACTATCAAAAACCTCTTGGTTTTTGAAGACTCGCAGAAAGCAAAGGCATTTTTGGGGCTTCAGAAACAAAGTTTCTGATAGTCATCGAAAATCAAAAGATTTTCGAGATGCTCAAAAACTCAAACACGCTTTGGACTTTAGTCCAGAGTTTTTGACATCTTAGGACTTTTTTCAAATCTTTTCAGCCTTGTTGCCCCATATAACAACATCTTGTTTGCTAATATCTCTTCTGGTTTCTTATTTCTAAGATATTGCGCTTCTGAAGATGACAAAGAGAAATTGTTTAAGTAAACAATTTCTGCTCCAGGATGCCTTTTTTTCAGCACATCATATTCTATCTTTGTTGTAACATACAATAATGCATTATATCTTCCCTGAGGAGATTCTTGCTGCGGCAAATCATCCAGCACAACAATCACATCAATAATCCTGGCAGTTTTGTGTTTCTTGCTCAATTCTCTTGCTACAAGATATGTTTTTTCTATCTTTTCTGCCATTAGACATAAATTATAAAAAGATTTATATTCCGATTAAATTACAAACCTCAATATCGCCCCAAAGCCCTTTGTGATGCTGTAAAACTGCTCGCCTTCTGGCGTTTCTACAGAGACAATTTCAACTTTTGCCGCTATATCCCCTGCCATCCTTGTCATTTCTATTATATGCTCTTTTGCCAGCTTTTTTGACAGAATAAGTGTTTCAACAGCACCTTTTTGGAGGGCATTTTTAACCTCGCTTAAGCCATATGCAACCCTGCTTGGATTTTTGGCAAGCACATTAAAGAATTTTTCAAGCAGTTTTTTCTCTTTTATTATCTCCTGTTCAGCCAAATCCTCGGAACTCGCCTCTACGAGAAGCTTAAGCCCATGCTCGTCAACATATCCTAAATCTTTGACAGCAACAACCTTTTCCTTCAAGGTTGTTGCGAGGTTGCCCTGCTCAAGGAAGTCATCTTTTGTTGGCATGGGCCCCCCGACAAGTATACCTTTCAGTTTTGGCATGTCAAAGAATATTTCTTTCATGTGCTCGGCAACTCTTCTGAAAAATTCTTTTGCCAATCCTTCTGTAATTCTTGCAAAACGCTGAGAACTTTGACCACCCGCCCTTACCTTGCTTGGAACGCCGCTTGTCAGTTTTTTAAGCACCTTAATCTGCTTGCCTTCAAGCAAGCCAATGGTTGCATCTTTCCTGTCTATAACAAGCAAGCCATATAACTCCCCAACTTCCAGCATCTCTTTTAATGGCTCAAGAACAAAGTCTTGGTCGCATCTGTATAATCTTGCTTTAAGGGGCATAGGCGGCTCAATTGTCCATAATTCTATCTGCTCAACACCCTCTGTTTCTGAGATATTTCCAGCAAATACTGCCAAGCCATTTTCAGGAGTCCTGCCAATCAGCTTGAGCTGCCTTTCTATTTTTTCAAGAGAGTCAAGAACAGCCTTTCTTGTATTCTTGCTTTTAATGTTGCTTGCTGTTGATTTCTCCTGCTCTATCTGCCTTGTTACATTATTCAGATTGTAGCCAGCAGGAATGTAAACTGTCACAAGCTCTGTATGCCTGCCTTTGTGCTTTCCAACATCCTCAATAAAGGATTCAAGCTTGATTTTTTCTGATTCTTGCATTGCATGAACACCTATTGTTTTTTAGTATAGGATTGAAAACCTTGGTTTTCATTTGCTAACTTTCCCTTTAATTTATTTATAAAATACTATATAAACTCCACCTTAAACTCGCCTTCTTTTATCTCTTTTGCATTTATGACAGAGGTTAAGTCCTGCATTATGCCTTTTAATTTATCTTTTGTTTCCTTTTCAATTGTTAAAATTATCTCTGCCTTTATTGACTTATTTGCCTCTGACTTTGCCTGCCTCACCTTGCTTATAATTTCAATCAGCAGATTGAATTTATCTGCATCATCCTTTTTTTCTGCTATCCTGAATTTCTCGGGCCAGCCTGCGAGATGAATGCTTTTTTCTTTTTCCTGATTTTTATAATGCTGCTGATAAAGCTCTTCTGTTATGAACGGAGTAAAGGGCGCCATCAGTTTCAGGATTGCAAGCAATGAGCTGTGCAAGGTGTATAAGGCATTTTCTTTCTCTTCTTTTGTTCCTGAGTATGTTCTTCTCTTTACAAGCTCAAGATAATTGTCGCAAAAAACATGCCAGAAGAAATAATCTGCCTCACTTTTTGCCTTGCTGTATTCATAGCTGTCAAATGCATTTGTGGAGTTTTCTATCACTTCATTTAGCCTTGAGAGGAACAGCCTGTCAATCTCTTCCATTTTTTTAGGCTGCCGGGTCTTTTTATCTTTGTCGTTTTTTATATTCATGAAGATAAATCTTGCTGCGTTGAAAATCTTTGTCACAAACTTTTTTCCTGCAACAATCTCATTTTCTCGGTATTCCATGTCCTCTCCAAGCTTGCTCGAGGCAGCCCAGAACCTCAATGCATCTGCGCTGTATTTCTCAACAACTGCCTGCGGCTCTATGACATTGCCCTTGCTTTTTGCCATCTTTTCTCCGTGCAATGTGACAAACCCTGAAATGATAACATCACTAAAAGGATTCTTGCTGTAATGCAGGTTGCTTTTAACAACTGTATTAAAAAGCCAGAATGTTATTATCTCATGCGCCTGCGGCCTTAAAGACATGGGGAACAATGATTCCTGCATGTTTTTTGGCATCAGCTGAATTGCAAGCTGCGGCGTCATTGAGCTTGTGAACCAGGTGTCAAGAACATCATTTTCAGGCTCAAAGTCTGCAGAGCCGCATTTGCATTTTTTCTTTGGCTTATCTTTTACAGGGTCAACAGGCAGCTGGGTTTCATCTGCCAAAACAACCTCATTGCATTTCTTGCAGTACCAGACAGGGAATGGCACGCCAAAATACCTCTGCCTTGAAATCAGCCAGTCCCATTGCAGCCCCCTTATCCAGTTGTCATACCTGTGCTTCATATGGGAAGGGTGCCATTTTAATTCATTGCCCCACTCCAGCATCTTTTCTTTTAAATCAAGATACCTTACAAACCACTGCTTGCTTTTGACAAATTCTATCTCTGTCCCGCACCTTTCATGAACATTAACAGCATGCTCTATGCCCTCTTCCTTGACAAGAACACCCTGTTTTTTCAAATCCTCAGTTATGTTCGCTCTTGCCTCTTTTATTCTCATTCCCTTATATTGCCCAGCAATCTCTGCCATCCTGCCGTTTTTTGAGATTGCCTCTTTTATCGCAAGGTTATATGCCTTTTGCCACTCCATATCTGTCTGGTCGCCAAATGTGCAGCACATCACAATTCCTGTCCCTTTATCCATGCTTACCCTTTCATCCTCCATTACAGGAACCTTAAACTTGAACAAGGGAACCTCTGCCATCCTGCCCTTGAGTGCTTTATATCTTTTGTCAGAAGGATGATAGAAAACAGCGACGCATGCAGGCAGCAGCTCGGGCCTTGTTGTTGCTATTATAATGTCTTTTCCATCTACCCTAAAAACAAGATGGACAAATTTGCTCTTTAAAATCTTGTCCTGGCATTCTACCTGCGATATTCCTGTCTGGCATTCAGGGCACCACATTGCAGGGGCATCCTTCCTGTAAACCCTGCCTTTTTTGTGCAAATCAAGAAAGCTCCACTGGCTTATCCTTCTGCAATGCTCGTTTATTGTTGAATAATATATATCAAAATCACTGCTTATTCCAATGTTCTTCCAGTCCTGTATGAAAGCTGGCAATTCTTCTTTCAGGAAATTCGTGCATATCTTAATGAATTCCTCCCTGCTGAAATCCTTTGCCCTTATTCCTTTTGTTTTTTCCACAAGCCTTTCTGTCGGCAATCCGTTGTCATCTGTGCCGAAAGGATAAAATATATTAAAGCCCTTCATTCTTTTGTAACGGACAATAAAATCCTGCTGCGCATAGGAAAAGGCATGCCCTATATGCATCTTTCCACTTACTGTTGGAGGCGGAGTGTCAATTGAATAAATCTTTTTTTTGCTTTTTGCATCAAACTTGTAGATTTTTTCCCTTTCCCAGAATTTTATTATCCTTTTTTCCGCCTCTTTAAAATCATAGCTGTCCATAATGTGTTATTGTCTTGCCTGTTTTTAAATCTTGGCAGATTTTGCATGAAATGTTAATAATAACTCTAGAGTGGTAATAATAGAAAGATTTATAAATATCCAGTGATGTTAGCTATGCAGTTTATGAAGATGGGAAGAATTTTGATTTTTGAAGATATTGCAAGTGATTTATTAGCAAGGCCAAGGGATATTACTTTAATCGGAGAAGAGAGCCTGATATCCCGCGAAAAAGGATGCGACAATGATTATGACCTTTACTATTTTCATGCTGATGGAATACTGCATAAAAATCTTGATGCTGAATACAAGCAAATACCTGTTTTTTCAGATTTTGAGATGCAAACTTTAAAAGATTATCATGAAAAATACCCAAAAGGCATGATGGGATTTTATGGCACAAACAGAAAACTTTTGCTATATGATTATGATTCATTAAAAGTTTTTGAAGAGAATTTTAAAAAAGCAGGCCTTGAAGGCAAAGCAAACTTTACTACCATTAAAAGAGAAGAGCTTTTCCAAAGGCAGAAAGAGAGCGGAATTTATGGTTTTGAAGATGAGCTAAATAAAAAGTGCGCGTATATAAAAAATCATCTTATTTAGGCAGCAAGATTATAGTTCTGTGGGTGTATGTAATCAATCCTTTTTCTTAAATTATGATATTTTTCCTTTAATGACTGAAGTGCTTTGTCTAGGTGTCCATCTGAACTTACCAAAAAGACTTCCTTCTCCCCCCCGCCATAAACAGCAGAGGCTAAAAGAGCAGAATCTGTTTCTATATTTGTGTAGTGCCTTTTCACCCAGTCTTTAATTCTCTCCTTAGCTTCTTCTTGGCTTTGCGGGAATATTCCTTTATTGCTTAAAGACTCAATTGCATCCTTTGCTATCTTTATTAATGTTCTAGGCATTTCAGCCAAATTTTTGAGATTTGTAAATTTATTTAAAAATTCTGCACCTTGCCGATATTTCTCTGTACGCTTAATTGCCTCTTCCGCCTCTTCCTTAATCCTGCCATAATCAGAATTTCCGGAAAAATCAATAAAGCCTTTAATTCCTTTTAACTCCTGCAATTCAGTCTCCTTCTGTTCGCGAGGAATTACTATGTTATATCCGGCATTTTTTAGATTTATTACATAATTCTTTATTCCTTCACTATCTCTCCCAAAATTATCAATCAAAAAATTAGTATCAATAATCACAAAACGTTCCTTATTTTCTTTGATAATATTCTCTAATGTGTATCTTCTTTGAGTTGCAATAAATAAGATTAAAGAGATTGAAATAAAAACAAGCCCTGCGATAAAGCTCACTTTTGAGGAAACAGCAGAAATGCCTATCACAGCGCCGATTGTCCTTATCTGGGAATTTAGCATGAGAAAGACCCCTGAAAATAATAAAATCAAGGACAAAATTCTGTAAACCCTTTTTTTTATCATTAATATGCAAATCACCAAATCTTTTAAAGCTTTCTTTGCTTTAAACAATATGAACATTAAAACCAAAAGAGCAATTAATCAACTGAGGCATATTAAAAGGCTTATTTCAAATAATGACCTGAGGCTTGCTGCAGAATGGAACAAGAAATGGCATGTGCTGATTTCAACAATCCTTTCTGCGCAGACAAAGGATGAAACCACGATTAAGATTTCAAACAAGCTTTATAAAAAGCATCATTCATTGAAAGAATTGGCAGATGCCAAACTTAAAGACATTAAGAGGATAATAAGGCCTATAAACTATTACAAGACAAAGGCAAGGCACATAAAAGAGACTGCAAGAATTATAACTGAGAGACATAATGGAAGAATTCCTCAAACTTGCGAAGAGTTGCTAAAATTGCCAGGGGTAGGGAGAAAGGTTGCAAATGTTTACCTTGTTTCTGCGCACAATGCAGCTGCAATCGGAGTCGATACCCATGTTGCCTGTATTTCGCAGATGCTTGGATGGACAAAAGAAAAGCATCCATACAAAATTGAAAAAGAGCTTGAGAGGCTTTTTCCAAAGAGATACTGGAACTCTATAAACTATATTCTTGTGAGATTTGGCAGGATTTACAAGACAAGGAAGAGGCAGGAGGTAAAGCTGAGAGAAAGCGGAATTTTGATATAATACAAGATGCTAGCGACAAGATTTAAAAATATCTTATTCGTTATTCTAAAAAGAGTTAAATCTAAAAATGAGGCCTGAAAAAACTTTATTGTTTAATTTGATAATCGTGGCGTTGTTAGTTATTGTTTCAGCGATTTCCCCCCAGCTTTCTGTTTTCAATGACGGGAATTTTGACAAAACACTTTACACAAACAAAACATCAAATGTCTCAATCAGCATAGCGAAAAATGTTACAATAATCCATGCATCTTTCAATGTGACAGAGGTTGACTTGGGGATTGTGAATTACGAGCAAATCTATAACTTCTATACCCTTTCTGTGAGGAACGGGACAGACGAGGCAATAGCAGCTGGAACAAGGGGGTATGTTGCCTTGGTTAATACATCAAATGGATTGATAATTAATGCTGTTTACAGCAGCACATCGTCTTATATAACAGACTCTGATTTCCGGGCAGACGGGCTGGAGGCATTATTGGTCAGTGAGAATGGCGAGGTGCTGGTCTATAATGCCTCTGCAAAAACAATAACCAAAAAGCAAGGCTCAAGCGCTTATTTAACAGGTGTTTCTTATTCGCCTGATGGAAGCTATGCTATTGGCAGCGGGGACTGGGGCGACCCGATTTTTTATTATAACACCTCATCAGGGGCAGTGTCTAATCTTTCTATATATCAGGAATCAATTGAAACCCATATTGATATAAACCCAAATTCGTCTAAAAGAGAAGCCCTGATGGTGGGAAGGTTTACCCAGTATTCAAAAGGAATAACCAAATACAACATAAGCTGCGGGCTGGCTAATCTGAATACAAACAACTGGGCAACATGCACTGGCTCTGATTTAAGCAATATCCAGGTGCAATGGAGGGCTGTTTCCTTTAATCCCAATGGCTCAGAGGCATTAGTTGTAGGAGATGAAGGCAAAGCTGTATTATACAATGCCTCTGATGACAGCGTGACTAATTTGACAACAAGGACTAATAACTCATTAAGATACATTTCTTATGCTCCAGATGGCACAAAGGCAGTTATCACAGGCCTGGGAGGCGTTGCATTAGTCTATAACAGCAGCTGCAAGCCAACTTTATGCAACCTTTCAAGCGGAGAAACAATCAATCTAAACTCAGTCAGATTTATTGATAATAACAAGTCAGTTATTGCAGGCAGCGGCAGGACTATTTTGGCCTATAATCTCAGCAATAACCAATTTACAAATTTAAGAAATGGAACAAGCGGAATTTTATATCATGTTGCTTCAAGGCCTACTACAGACGAGGCATTGATTGTTGCTGATGAAGGGCAGGCTTATAAATATAATTTTACAACAAAAGGGCTAACATCATTAAGCACAGGAACTACTTTTTCATTAAGCTCTGTTTCCTTTAATTGGAATGGCTCAGAGGCACTGGCTGTCGGAGATGGCGGGATTATCTTAAGATACAATCCATCGAACTCAACATTCACAACATTGCTGTCTGGACTGACAGAAAGCCTGCTTGATGTTTCTTACAAAAACGGCACTAATAATGCTTTAATTTCAGGATACAATAGAATGCTATTGTCCTACAACTCAACCTGTGATGGTGTTACAGCTTCATTATGCCAAATCACCAATACACTCCCATCAGATTTCCCGACAAATTTCCCCATATTCTCGGTTTCCTTTAATCCCAATGGCAGCATAGCCCTGCTGGGCGGCTGGGGCAGGATGATGATATATTACACAAATGGAACAATAAGGATGATAAAACGAAGTTCAGCAATCTATGATGATGTTGCATGGCCAAATAAGATAGCCTGGAAACCAAATGGAACAGAGGCATTGATAGTGGGAAATGGCAATGCTACTTGTGACAGCCAGGGCTTGCTGGGAGCAATTGCATTATACAACAGCACCTCTGAGAATGTTAGCACAATATACTGCTTTCTTAATCATTATCTAAAAGATGCAGCATATTCCTCTAATGGAACAGAGGCATTGATAGTTGGCGCAGGAGGGGATTTGGTCAAATATAATCCTGCAGTTGCAAATGATACAGACTTAAGCGGCTCTGTGACTACTCTTGCAAGCGGAACAACAGGAACTCTCTGGGGTGTAGACTACAGAAGAGACAATGTTACAAACGAGGCAATACTCGTAGTAGGAGATGACAATCAGGTATTGTTCTATGACGGAGAAAAGGTAATGACCAGCCCAGAGGTTTTCCTAGGAACAGCAAGGATATGGAATTTCACAGGAAATTACAACACAACAACTATGATAAACTTCACATCCAACTTAACAGCCTATCTGCAGACATGCTCTGCAGATTCAAACGGGGAATGCAGTGTTCCATTCTATGTAAATGCAACAACACAAACCTCAATCATGAGGTTCCATGACATAAACATAACATATAACCACCCTCCTATATTGCTGTCAAGCATTCCAAACCAGTCATGGAACCAGGACACCTCTGCAACAATAAACCTGACACAATATTTTAATGACTCTGACAGAGACACATTAACATATGGAAATACAGCTGTAACAAGCATAACAATAACAATAAGCCAGGGCATAGCCACTTTAAGCCCTGACTCTGGATTCTATGGAACAAGATATATCATATTCAATGCGACAGACAGCATTAATCTTACAAACAGCAATAATATCACTTTGACAATAAACCAGGTCATCTCTCCATCAGGCAGCAGCGGAAGTTCAGGCGGAGGAGGCGGGGGAGCAGCTACCTGCACTCCAAGATGGATATGCACAGGATGGGGCTTTTGCATAAACAACACAGAAACAAGGGAGTGCATAGACATAAACAAATGTTCAACAAAGACAAAGCCGGCT
>JACOYM010000086.1 GCA_016181905.1 Candidatus Pacearchaeota archaeon
CAAGCTTTTCAAAATCTTTGACTTCAAAGTCTTATGACTTTGATAGCCATCAAAATTCAAAGAATTTTGAGGTTTTCGAGATGCTCAAGATTTTGCAATTTTGACATGCTCAAAAACTCAAACACATTCTGAATTTTAGTCAAGAGTTTTTGACAGCTTTTTAACTTCAATTAACTGGTTTTTTAAATATTCATACAATCTTCCTGCTTCTTCTATACTAATTCCATTTTCTTCTTCTAAGTTGTTCTTTACAGCCAAATATCTTTCATAAGCATTTACTCCCTTAGATATGCTTTTTATAATCTTCACAAAATCTTTTTTTGAATATTCTGCATTTTCGATTAATTTTTTAATTATGTATAAAGTTCGTATTCTTAAAACAAGGGTATAAGCAACTTTATCACTGAGATATTTTTTATTTTTTTTCTCAATCCTGCTGATTATTTCTTTTATTATTCTTAATTTTTCCCCTGTTGTGTCAAGATACCATTTTATGTTATTCTTTGTTATTTTTACCTGTATTGAATAAAGATAATCAGAATTTATGAGGGGCTTGGCTTCCTTTATCATCTGCCCGACTGGAAATATATCCAGATTTAACTTTTGTTTCAATAATTCTGAGGAGATTATCATTATATTATAAAACCCTTCCTTAACCATTTCCCTGTCAATACCTTTGGTTACAACCAGGATATCAATATCACTATTTTCCTCTTCTTCGCCCCTTGCGTAACTTCCAGTTAAGTAAATGCCAATTATATCCTTTAAGCTAATGTATTTTTTGGAGATATTAATAATATCAGACAGCATGATTTCAGGAGTCTTCTTTGCAAGCTCAACTCTGACATCTTTATTAAGCCATGCTCTCGGAAGTATAACTGCCGAGGAATTCCCAGCTTTAATTGCCTTCTTTATTTGAACTTCTATCATTTTTCCTCCAGGTATTCTTCGTCTTCATCAATCTGTTTTAAAAATTTTTTATCAATCTCTTTTCTCCAGTAATCTTTTGTAGTGTCAAGCCTGCCTTTTTCCTTTTGAATTTTTTCTTCGTGGCTGTCCATCTGTTTTTGAACAGATTTGACCCTTTTTTTACGAACTTTTTTCATACGCTTTCTATCACTCATGTTCTTACATGTACTTACATATTTATAAACTTTTCTGTTCATAAATTAACTCAAGAAATAGCATGCATATAGTGAAAGACTTAAGTCTTTCCCTATATAGAAAGCTAATGCTTTCTATCCTTCAAACTTCTGAAGAAGTATTGAAGTCTACTCAACGACAAAAAGAGGAGATATCAATGTCGTTAAGCATGGCATTGACCTGAACAAAACCGATATGCACTTTTATTGTCATGAAAACCAAAAGATTTATAGACTATAAGACTTATAGTTGCTATAGAATAAAAATGGAAACAACAACCATTCAGTTAAGCAAAGAAACAAAAGAGAGAATATGCTCTTTTGGGGTTAAGGGAGAAAGTTATGATAATATTATTAGAAGGATATATTCTTTGGCGGTTAAAGAGCAGTTGAAAGAATTTTTGCTTTCTTCAGAAGATACCCTCTCTATCAAAGAAGCTAGAAAAGAGCTGAACAAAAAATGGCCAAAGTCGAAATAGTTCGTTCTTTATTTGAAGAAATTAAAAAGAAATTAAAAAGAAATTTAAGGGAGAATCTTACAAAATTATCGATTTGATGGAAAGTTTAGGGAATAATCCTAAAAAAGGAAAATTATTAGGGATTGTTGGGGGAATTGTCATTAAAGAAATTAAATATAATTCTTTTAGGTTTTATTTTGTTGCAGATGGTTATAAACTGAAATTTTTTGATGGAGAAAACTTGACTGATATGCTGATAAGATTCGTAAGAATGTCCAACAAAAAGTACCAACAACAAACTATTAATGAAATCAAAAAAACCCTCTTGTCTTGCCATACACCTTAATGTGTGGTTTGTTCGTTGGGTTTTTAGGATGCTCAGAAAAATCTGATAGTTGCTTTGCAACTATCTGCTGGCTAAAGTCAGCAGTTTATTTTTCTGACATTAAAAAAATACTTGTTAATTTTGGCCCAAAGGGATTTGATGAATAAAAATGGGCTCGAGCAGAATCGAACTGCTGGTCTTCTCCGTGTAAGGGAGACGTCTTTTATGGACTTCCAAAATGTTGTGCATTTGTAAGAAGTTAACCACTGGACTACGAGCCCTTAAATAAGGAATGCAATAATGATTTTTATAGTTTTCTGTTGCCAAAAACCCCGCGCCAGAGCACAGGGCATGCTTGGGTTCTTGAGCATGAGTTTAAGCAAAAGCTAGACGATAACCTTGTTTTACCATCATCATGAGGTAAATTTTTTTTGTCCTTTAAATGTAGCATTAAAACAAAAAGGTTTAAATACCGCTTTAACTACAACTATTTTAATTCTAAAAACGAAAATGATAGTGAAAGAAGAGTTTTTGAGTAGGATGAGAAAAATTTTTGACTTAAACCTATATGAGGTAAAGGTTTGGACAGCGTTGTTGTCCAGGGGAGTTTCAACGGCTGGTGAACTGAGCAACATTTCTGACGTGCCAAGAAGCAGAACATACGACATTCTTGAGAGCTTGGAGAAAAAAGGCTTTATTGTGATGAAGCTTGGCAAGCCAATAAAGTTTGTCGCATTAAGGCCTGAAGAGGTTATAGAGAGAGTGAAGAAAAATCTCGTTGTGCAGGCGCATGAGAAAACCAAGAGACTTGAGCAGCTTAAAGGGGATGACGTGCTGAGGGAGCTTGCAACTTTGTTTACACAGGGGGTTAAGTTTGTCGAGCCTTCTGACCTTTCAGGCAGCTTGAGAGGCAGGCAAAACATGTACAATCATCTTGACATGATGATTAGAGAGGCGGAGAAGACAATAACAATTGTGACAACTGCAGAAGGGCTTAACAGAAAGCTTGAGGCTTTGTTGCCGAGCTTTGAAAAGGCATGCAGAAGAAAGGTTAAGATAAGAATAGCAGCGCCTATAAACCAGAGCAATGTAAAGGTTGCAAAAGAACTGAGCAGGTTTGCAGAGATAAGGGACATGCAGGGGATGAAGGCCAGATTTGTCATCATTGACACAGAACAGCTGATGTTCATGCTGACAGATGACGAAAAGGTGCATCCTAACTACGACATTGCGCTATGGATAAACACAGAGTTTTTCGCGCAGGCCCTTGAACAGCTATTTGAGCTTGCATGGAAGCAGTTCAAGCAGGTTAAGCTTAGGTAAGGCAGAAAGAAAAGAGCTTAGTTGTCAAAAACTAAAAAAGGGGAGAGGGAAGGATAAAAGTGCTAAAGTTAAATAGATTTATCCACCAATTTTTTTCTTTTTTTCTTTGTTTTTTATTTTGAATAATTCCACAGCAACTCAAACCATTTTCTAAAAGCATCTGCAATATCTTTGTTGTCTATCATAAATCCTGTTGGATATTTCTCTTTCCATAAAACAATTGCAACCTTATTGCCAAATATATTCATAACACCATTTGAATCAAATCCTTTTGGCAGGACTTTTCCTTCAAAGAATTGTCTTTTTGCAATATGCTCTTCGCTTTCTTTAACCTCTTGCTTATCATATAGCAGAATAAATTTCATTTTTTTCTTGATTCTTTCCCTTTCAAAATTCGGGATAAAATAAGGCAGTTCTGTGAATATCAGCCCTTTTGCCCCTAAAACATAAACATCCTTGCCTTCTCTCAACATTTCCGAGTGTATTGTTTTTAGTCCTTCCTTGCCTTTATAGACTGAGGCATTTATTTCTTCTTTTTTCATTCCCTCTAAGCGTTTTAGTTCTGGTAGAATCTGGCTTATTGCCTCTTTCTTTTCATCAACATATTCAAATAATTTCGCTTATTGCCTCTTTCTTTTCATCAACATATTCAAATAATTTCTCAGGTTTTGCAGCCTGAAAATAGCGTTTATAGTCCTTAACAACAGAGCTGACTAAACCGAGCTGCTGTAATTTTTCTAAGCTGTCATATACCCTTGAGCGGTGCATTCCAGACTCCTTTATTATCTGCTGCGCTGTTGCTGAGCCTAATTTTAATAAAGCCAGATACACTTCAGATTGGTTTCTTGTCAGGCCTATCTTTTCTAAAACCTTTGTGTCCATGATCATTGCTAATACCTCTTTATTTTTAAATCTTCCTATAGTAATCCTAAAAAGGAGGACTATGGTTTAAATATTGTACCTTATTAACTTCAAAATGATAACAATGACTAACACAGAAAATATCGAGGTGTCAAAGGAAGATTTAGTTAGTAGATTAAAAAAAGAATATTGCTTGTATATTGTGATTACGGATGAAAGGTTTTCTGCTCATTACGGTCTTAACTGCCAAATTAGAGTAAAGGAAGGCAGAAGCAGGGGAATAATTACAACAAAAAGATTAGAATGGTATGAACATAATCATGATCCTCCGATTGATGATTATAAACAACTTGACGAATTAGCCAGAATAGTTTCTCAAGAATTTCCATTTAAAGAAGGAGATGATGTAACAACTACAAAAGATTCAATTGATTGTTTTGTTATTGCATCTCATCCTATTAAAAAAGAATATGTAGAATATTTTAAAAAAAGGATCGTAGAATTTACACAAACACCCCAAGGAGTATAAATAAAAATGAGCAATCAACAAAGATATGAAGAAGGAAATATAAAGACAATTACGAATGATCTTGCTAATGGATATAAAGCATTAGTCAAAGGAACATTCCAGGAAGCTTCTGAAGTCCAAAACCAGAGAAGAACAAACCATAATCTAAGAAAGAGATGGGTGTATACTGCTAATTTGCCTCTTTTTAGGATACAAGAAGGTAATTTTGAATATGGGCTTGGGGGTAGGAAGGTATTTGATGCTATTGCAGGTGAGAACATTGATGAATTTACTAGGCAAATACTTAAGAAGGGAGCATACACACTTTCTGAACCGCAGAAGAAACAACTTGAGGATTTGGCTGAAGAGATTGTCTGGGTTAAAGCTGCAGGCTTAGGCCTTACAAGAGAGGATGATGAATTGAGTTACTTTTTCATTGATACAGCCGACATTAACGCAATAAATTTGAACAAGAATCAGAAACGTTTTGCTGCTAAAGTTCATGGAAGCATTGAAACTAGATATGATATTGAGCAAGAGCTTTCTGACTATGGAGAAACCCTGAGAATGCTCAGTAAAGAAGGAGAATATGGAATTGAAGAAACAAAATTATGGTTACCTGCTCCGGCATATATTAAATGTCATCTAAGGAATGGGGCAGTAGTTGCACAGGCCTCTAGGCTTTACGACTTTGTCAACAACTATTACAACTCTACCGAAGATTCTAAAGATTCTGATTTCTATGCTAGCAGGTCCGTCTGCGACCATGGTGCCTTGCGTGGGTTACCAGTAATCGGCGAAGCCGATGTGCAAAAATCTGAAACTGATGTAGTAAAAGAGGCCTACAAAACTATTCTAAATAATCCTCTAACTGACGAGACAGCAATAGGATTATTGAATTATGCAACAGAATATTTAACCGGCAAGCGAAAACAATCTTGAGGTAAATGAAAGATGAAATATCTTAAAAAAACAATTATAGCAGGAATTTCAGCTTTAGCAACAGCTCTTTTTAGCCAAGCTTATGCAGATGGCATCTTGAGGGGAGTGCCATATCCGCTTACGTTCAAGTATCAGATAGAGGAAAGAATAGTCTATTCTGAGAATGAAAAAGGCATTAAAACAGCAACAGATACAATTTTCTTAAAATACAGAAATGAGGATATATTATTCTCTATCGGCATGCCTTACAAATATGTTGAACAGCATAGCAGCTTAGATGGCTTTGGAGATGCTTCTGTGCTTCTCGGCTTAATACGTAAAATTGAAGTTGGCAAAGACAATCTTCATCTGCTGCCTTACTGCAGCTTGACATTCCCGACAGCTGAAACAAAAGAAATTGCATTAGGAAACGAAAGATTAGATGAAAAGCTTGGCATAGCAGCAACATATTTGACTGAAGACAAGAGAAGGGAAATTGATTTTGTTTTAGAGCGTATTTTCACAGGAGAAAACAAGGAAAATATTAATTCACCGGATGAAACATATTCTGGCATTTTGGCAGGCGGAGAAATCTTACCACAAATAAGAGTTGCGGCAGGATTTACAAATCTAAGAAAAGATAACGGAGATTATTTGTCAAATTTAAGAACTTTTCTCAGACTGACATCAAAGGATAAAAAATACCAGTTAGAATTTTTTGCAGATAAAAGCATTTACAATAAGGGCATTCCAAAGGGCGATAGTACCGGAATTATTACTAGACGCAATTTTTAAAACAAAATCAAGGTAAATGAAAATTATAGAAAAACTTGAAAAAATTCTTTGTGAATAATTTTTTATTTTTTCCGCAAACTTTATTAACCATCATGCATTTGCTATGCTATGACTCATCAGTGTGTTCATTGCGGCAAACTTTACCAAAAGGTTTCAAAAGAATTGCTGGAGGGATGCAGCTGCGGAAGCCATTTCTTTTTCTTTATCAAAGACGAGCAGCTTGCAAACCTGAAGAAAAACCAGCCGGCAATTGAATTGAACCCTGGCGAGAAGACAAGGATAGAGCAGGATGTCAGGGACATGATTGGCTTGGAAGAGGAAGCGCCTGTCATACTTGACTTGGAGTCAGTAAGGATAATCAAGGAAGGAAAGTTTGAGATAGATTTGGTTAATGTGTTCAACCAGAAGCGCCCGCTTGTTTACAAGCTTGAGGAAGGCAAGTATATCATAGACCTGGCATCAACATTGAGAATCAGCAAAGAGGATTTGAAAAGGCGTGGAAGAGTGGAATAAAACTCTGGAAGATTTGCGCTTATATGATATAATGTTGAGGTTTAGAACAATTAATACTGCATTGAGAAAGATTTTTTAAAACTCTTTCTTTAGGCAAGCATTGCAAAAGGGTATAAATCCTCCTTGCCATCAATCGTTTTGCATTATATAAAAATTTAAGAACAGCTGGTTTCTGTATAAGATAGAATGGAGATAAATTTATCTGATAAATCAACTGAGCAGCCGGGATATGCCCCCCAAGAAGTAGAAAATTCCTTAAAAACATGGTCTGAAGTGCGTTTTAATTGGTATGTTGAATGTGTAAAAAGAGGAATACTTGCTGAAGATAGTTATAATCATGCTAAAAAATTAGCTGAAAAATATGAATTTTCTACTAAAGATTTAGAAGATTCATTGCCAGATGGCCTTAGAAAGCAGTTTGATAAACATCTGGAACTGATTAAAAGCGGCAGGCATGGTTATGAGAAGATTGCAGAAACTGCTAGAAATGAAGCCAAAAAATATGGCTATATTGAGCAGGCAGTAACCAATGCAGAGGCAGTTGGAAAACAGATACAAACAGAGATACAACAAAGCAGGGAGAAAACGCAAAAACCAGATGGTTTAGAAATTAGAATAAGGAAAACCAAGTGATAGCTTAGAAATAAAAACCAGGAAATAAGCACAAAATATTTCTAACAAGAAAAGGAAAAGGTTTTAAAACATTCTGCGCGTTATAGCTTATGGCAAAAGAGGGCAGGCATAAAGATAAGCATAAAAACCAATTCAAAGACAGAAAAATTAAACAGATTTTCTCAGAACAGCTTTCTCTGGTCAAGCCTGGCAAAGATGAGCATGCAACCTTGAAGGAGATGGCAGACAAGCTTAAAGGCGTTATAGGCATGTGCGCGAAAAATCTCAAAATCAAGGCAGATTGTTTTGTTGGAGGAAGCCTTGCAAAAGGCACAATAATCAAAAAGGACATATATGACCTTGATATATTTGTAAGATTTGAAAAAAATCAAAAGGAAAAAAAAGGAAAAAAGCAGGAAGAAGACATTTCAAAACTTCTTGAAAGAATACTGAAGGCAGCAAGATTAAAATACGAAAAAATTCATGGCTCAAGGGATTACTTCATCATTCAAGATGGAAAAGGCAAAGAGAAAAAAACAAAGAACAAAATCTTTTTCGAGATTGTGCCTGTGCTAAAAATCAGAACCCCCAAAGAGGCGGAAAATACTACAGATTTGAGCTTTTTTCATATCTCATACATCATGAAAGAAACAAAGAGAAATCCAAAACTTGCAGATGAGATAATGCTTGCCAAGGCATTCTGCCATGCCCAAGGCTGTTATGGCGCCGAGTCATACATAAAGGGGTTTTCTGGCTATGCCTTAGAGCTTCTTGTATGCAATTACAGAGGATTCCTTAATTTTATCAGGCATGCTGCATATTCAGAGGGAAAAATAATAATAGACAAAGAAAAACTCTATAAAAACAGGCAGGATATTTTGATAAATCTTAATGAAGCAAAGCTGCAATCCCCCGTGGTTTTAGTAGACCCAACATTCAGGGAGAGAAATGCCTTAGCTTCATTGAGCGCGGAAACATTTGAAAAATTCAAAAAATCATGCGCAGATTTTTTAAGAAATCCCAGCAAAAAATTCTTTGAGAAGCAGGAAACAGGCATAAACAGCCTGAAAAAAGAGGCAAAAAGAAAAAAAGCCCAGCTTATTATGCTGTCATGCAGCACAGGCAGGCAGGCAGGGGATATTGCAGGAAGCAAGCTGCTGAAGTTTTTTTATTTTATATCAAGCCAGATTGAAAGATACTTTGATGTATCCAGCAGAAAGTTTGTTTACAGCCAGGAAAAAACTGCCAGGCTATATTTTGTTCTGAAAAGGAAAAAACAGCGAATTCTTTCAGGGCCTCCTTTAAACCTGCATGATAATGTTAAAGGATTCAAGAAGGAGCATAAAAACTGCTTTGCCAGGAATGGAAGAATATATGCAAAAGAAAAATTAGATATTAATTTCAATCAATTTTTCAAGAACTTCAAAAAGCAGAATGCGCAGAGAATAAATGATATGGGCATAACAAAATGTTTCGGGCTGTGACACTATGGATAATTCTGTTGGTTACTCTATTTTTCTCAGAATTATACAGATAGAGAATTATGAACAAAAGTTATACCAATTATCAGAATTCTCTATATATCCTTCTTTATTTCTTGCTCATTGCCTTGTCAAACAGGAATGAGATAGACTCAGCAAGGAACTCAGAATTAAGCCAGATTGCAAGCTCGCTTTCCTCTTTTTTAGGGTCTGACATGATGAAAATCATCTCCTTTCTGTCAGCAATGAAAAACTGCCCATTGACATTTATCTGCTTTGCCTTTATGTTAAGAATAGAGTTTACCCTTTCAATATCGCTCTCTGAGCCATAAACCCCAACAAGCATCCTTATATTCCCTTTATTCAGCCTTTCAAAAACCTGCTTGAATATTCTCTGGTTGTTTAAAAGATAATTTGTATTTGAGCAGATTATTGCCTCTTTGCATGCGTTTTCAAGTATCTCTTTTATATGGCTTGATATGTTAAGCCTGCCTTTTATTGCCCCGGACAAATCCTCTTTCTTTATTGGATTTACCCCTTCTTTATGCAAGCTTTCAAGCTCATTGTACTCTTTTGTGTCCTTCAAATCAGACAAGACACCTATTCTTTCTTTTGCATCCTGCTCTGCATTCCTCTTTAGCTTTTCAATAACCTGTGTGGGCTCAACAGCAATATATTTTGCTGGCTTGCCAATCTTTGCAATAACAAATCCCTGCTTCTCAAGGCTTTCCAAAACATCATATGTCCTGCTTCTCGGAACCCCTGAAATCTCTGCTATTTCCCCTGCAGACGAAACCCCCTTGCTAAGCAAAGCAAGCCAAACCTTGGTTTCATAAATATTCAAATTAAAATAATTTCTCAGTTTCTTTACAAGCTCTTGTTTAATTAACATTTTCGTTTTTTAAGGGGTATTATTTATTCATTTTTGATGCTAAAGTGTATCAATTCACTTCTTTTTATTAATCCTGAAGCAATCTCAACAATATCTGGGGTGTTTGATAATGGGCGAGTATATTGGCAAATTTCTTTTACTACACTACCTAAGCCAAAGAGATAACTTCTATTTTTTTTAGAGTTAAGGCGATGAGGATTTTCCTCATAATATTTTATTATGCATTCATATCTATCTAAATCAGATTTGATTTTTTCTAGCTTGTTTTCTTCTAGTTCTCCTTGTCTGACATATTCTTGCAATGTTCCTTTAATTTCGCCTATATTAGACTTAATTCTCTCTATTATACTTTGCCTGTCTTCTTGTGATGTCATTTTTCAAAAATATCTTCGTATTATTTATCATTTTTCTCAGAAAACGCTCTGAGGCGCGGCACCTCTTGATTTAATAGGCATAGAGAAATACCCTTTATAAACCTTTCTATTTTGTAACTATGATTAAATAACAACATATAGGAAAGGTTTATAAAGCATAATCTTCACTTAAAAGTAGTTATAAATATTAACACACGGGAAAACAGACAAAATGGCACAAAATGGAAAATCCATCATAAAGAGAATTTTTGCCTCATTTGTGGCTGTATTCTCAATAGTTCTGGTTATACTGCTGTATCTTTCAAATGGGGTGTCAAGCTCTGGAAACAGCTTTATTACAGATGATTCTGCAATAGGGAAGAATGTTGAAATCTATCCTGACAGGATAGTCATTAACATAGAAAATGCCTCTATCGGCAGGTATGCGCCTACTGGAAGCATGCTGCCTACACTAAACGAGAAAACAACAGGCATAAAGGTAGTCCCTATGTCCGAGGATGACATTCATAAGGGGGATATTGTCAGTTTCAGGAAGGACGGGCTTCTTATCATTCACAGGGTTGCAGAGAAAGGCACTGACAAAAACGGGACATATTTCATAACAAAAGGCGATAATAACCTTTTTAATGACGGAAAGATAAGGTTCAAGGATATTGAGTATAAGACAATCATGCTTATATACTGATTTTTAATAAAAAATTTAGTTTTAAAACAGAAAATGACAGGATTTGACAGAATAGAGAAGAAAAAAGATGCTTTTGAAAAAGATATTGGCAAGTATAAGATATTCTATTTATCATCTGGTCTTTCTTTTTCAGGAAAACTGCAAGTGATAGATGACGGGTGGCTGCTTTTGAATCCTTATGTTGGTGTAGGGTATGATGCAGAAAAAGGGCTGATAAGAAAGTTTATTGACGACCCTGATGACCCTGTAGAGTTTATGAAAGGAGAGGTTATAGGAAAACAGCGAACATCAGAACAGGACTTGAGAAATCTTTGCGAATATTCAAACAAGCATCCTGAATCAGAGCAAAAGAAAAAAGATGAGCCTAAATAAGATTAAAAGAAAGGGTATTTGCAAAATTCTTGCATTGCTTTAAAATGAACAAATCAATAGAAAAACTTCTGCTAAATTTTAAGGAAATGACTTGCACAGAGAAGAAGCTGACAGAAGAAGAGACAAAGAGATTTTGCAATGTGAGTTATAACAGAATTTACAGCATACTTCTGGAGAGGCAAGGTTATGACACAGAAGGATTGGTTATTTCAGCAGCACTTAACAAGCCAAAGCCGGTTATAAAAGCAATAAACCCGCTGACAGGAGAGGTTATTTATGAGGGATATCACGGGCAGGGGAGAGTTAGCCTGACAAGCCTCGGGTACAAACCAAAGATAAATAAGCGGGGAAAAGAGTTTTATGTGAAAAGACCAAGCCTGTTTGGCAATAATTCTTTATAGCATTCATTTACACAAACCACATAAATCTGGCAATAGCAAAAGCAATTATCATTCCTGCGATGCAGCCTGCTGTTATAAAGGGCATTGCTGGATAGAACTTGCCTTTTTTTGAGAAAATAAACAAAGCGAGCAATGCCAAGGTTGCAAACACAATAACAATTAATGCGCTAATTATGCCAAGAGGCATGCTGAATGTCTTGAGCATGACGCCCGCAGTAATCATTGGGAAAACAACATCCCCCCCGCCGAGAATTGCTAGATTTATCTTCATCTTCTTCCCCCTTCCTTTAATCCTCTTCTCCTTGAACCTCTGTTTTTTCAGCTCTGCCCTTTGTTTTTTTGTGATATACGGCACAAAAAATCCGGTAAACAGCTTTAAGTGGTTTATCTGGAACTTTGCCATGTTCTGCATGAACTTTGAGTGCCATACAGCGTATATATCATAAAGGGATATTAAAATAAGCAGGAGCAGAATTGTCCAGACGTTTAATATAGGAACAAAAACAGCCGCTATCCCCGGATAAATCATCAGCTCTGTTGCATTGTGAATAATAATATTTCTCCTGAATATCTTGTATATTGCAAGCGGCAGTGCGATAAGGGCTGCTATTAACCATGCTAAAGGAAAATTCCATATGGGGCTGATTTCAGAAGAGAGAATATTTAATTTGAGGAATAAGGCATTTATTGTTATTCCCAAAGCAAAAATAACAACAATAAAGAACCATATCCTTATGAAAATTACTGCTTTTACTTTTGTCAGTATAAATATCAGGAGTATTGCAAATATGAATGAGATAATTATAGATGCCAAAGAAAATCCCGGCTCAACCTGGGGAGGCTGCATGCCATAAGGCAATTGGGGGGTTATGGTGATATTCTGCTCTGTGCCATTAATAATCTGCATGCTCTGTCTAGGAAGATATGAGCTTATGACAAAAATGCCAATCAGCTGAGTAATCAAGAACATGCCCAGCAGGATTATTGTTATGCTTGTTTTATGCTTCAATGCTTCACTTTACTTTTTGCCTCTTTTTATTAATTAAAAGTTAAAAAGAAAAGGAGTTTTTAAATGTTGATGAAATGTAGTTTGATGTTGGACTTAACAAAGAGAACACGGTCCGATAATTCTTTCTGTATTGCTCTTTTTCATCACAGCCAAAAGGAAGTTTATCCACAGGAATGTTTCCAAATCTTACTGGAGTTTTAAAGAATTCTGCTTGTTGAGGAATTTCTATATTTACTTCCTGCTCAGTTTCCTTAATTTCTTTTTCCACTTCTCTTCGCCATTCTGTTATCTTTGTTCCTTTGTGTTCTTGCTTAATTTGTTTTTTTACTTTCTTTTTCATTTTATTTCCATTGGATTAAAAAATAATTTTAAATAACTATTATCTGAAAGCTTAACATATTTTATTCTTTTATCTTCTTTATCTCCACTTTCAACTACTAATCCTCTCTTTTCCAGTTCTCTAACCGGGGTTGTTAGATTTGTAATACCTATTCCTGTTCGTGAAGATAGCTCTTTTTGACTTAATTTTGGAACTTCTAATAAAGTGCTGACTATCTTAAGTTGCGTTTCTGTTAATGAAGACATAATTTCTTTTTTTTCTTTCTCTTGAACTGCTACTATATCCATCATACATATTTGACATGGAACTCTCTTCTCTGAATTAAGTGTAGCATCTTCTAGAACTTTAAATGTAAATCTGATATTATTATTCAATTTATTGTACAGATTTAATATTGTTTTATCATCATAGGGCTTTAAATAATTTCCTTGCTCAATCTTTAATGCCTCGCATCTTTTGGCTAGAATCTCTAAAACATTTTCTGGTAATAGGGGTTTTAAAATAATTGGTCTACTAAAAACTGAATGAACTTGTCCAAAAGATTCTAGTGCAGAAATAGTTTCTGGCGGGCCTAAAAAAATTGTATGTAATCCTTCTATTTGTAGATAGTCTCTTATAGACCTAAGAAATTTCGCTAAAGTGCCTACATCAACATTCTCCAAGTTATCATACGGGAGGATTATCTGTTTTCCTTTCTCTTGCATTTCTTGACATACATTTTGCAGAAGATTTTCCAAAATTTCTGGACTTAACTGAATAGGGTTACTTTGTGTTTCTCCATAACCTCCCCCCACAATCCATACCGTGCCTTGTATTGTCTTTTGTTTGCAGATAGATACATATTCTTTTATTTTATCTAGAGACTTCAATTTTAGACCTTTGCCTTCCCAATCAAAAACAATAGAAGAAGTGTAAATAGAGGATAAAGTGGCTAACAAAAAATCTATTGCAGTCCATTCAGGTAATACTTTTATTTCAGCATTAGTTGTAAGAAAGCGTGATTCTTCTCCTTTTTTCATAGCCAACTCCCACCTTATAAAATTAACAAATGTTGTTTTTCCAACCCCAAAATCTCCAACAATTAAATTTCTAGAAGAATTTTGGGAGTATATGGTTTTTTTCAACAAAGTTACTTCTTCTTTTCTTCCACAAAAAACTTTTTGAATTGGTAATATTCCAACCAGCCTTACTGGCAAAGTAGAGTATGGACTTTCTCTTAAACCATACTTAGGCCAAACAATATCCCTCTCTGTGGGGGAAATTTCTTGTTGAAAATCCATATTTAATCTATAAAATCTTCATTTAAATACTTATCGTTTTTAACATAATTATATTATAATAAATAACTATAAAAAGATTCATAAATATACTTATACTATAATATATAATTATATCTTAAGATATAACTATTTGAGGC
>JACOYM010000087.1 GCA_016181905.1 Candidatus Pacearchaeota archaeon
GGCTTTGCTTACAGGGTTGAGCTGTCAACCAAGCCTGAAAAAAGAATAGGCTCTGATTTATTATGGGACAAGGCTGAAAAAATACTGGAAAATGTTTTAAAGAGAAAGAAAATCAGCTATAAGCTGAACAAGGGAGATGGAGCTTTCTACGGCCCTAAAATTGATTTTCATATAAAAGATTCCCAGGGACGCACATGGCAGTGCGGGACTATTCAGCTGGATTTTGCAATGCCTGAAAGGTTTGATTTAACATACATGGATGAAAATAACAAGGAAAAAATGCCGGTTATGATTCACAGGACTGTTCTAGGAAGCCTGGAAAGGTTTATCGGAATCCTTCTTGAGCATACATCTGGAAAACTGCCTGTTTGGCTCTCCCCTGTGCAGGCCAGAGTTTTGAGCTTCACAGACAGAAATGCCAAGGCAGCAGAAAAAACTGCAAGGCAGCTTGAGGAAGCAGGCATAAGGACAGACACAGACTTTGAGGACAGGACAGTTGAATATAAGGTGAGAGATGCTGAAATGCAGCATATTCCTTACATCATTGTTATAGGCGACAAGGAAGAGAAAAGCAAAACTATGGCAGTAAGAGAAAGAGGCAGGAAGCCGGAATTTGGCATAAAACCAGATAAGTTTGTTGGAAAGGTTAGGAAGGAGATTGAGAATAGAGAGTGAAAAGAATTAAGTGAAAGAGCAGATAATACTTTGATAAATCATTTTTTAATATCAGCCTCAATTAGTTTCTGAAGCCTCTCTGTTTGACATCCATCTAAAGAATTGCATAGCATTCTCCACTTGACTTACATTATGTTAAGCACTTGACTTTGTGTACTCCTTATTTATAAACTACCTTTTCCTATAGTTTTCATCAAATTGTGCCTGAAGTGAGTTTGAGCGAGTTTGTAATATTCACATAAAGCTGAAAGGAATGTTATTAATTATCTGTAAACTCGAAAGAGACAGGTAAAAAGGAGTGAAATGAAAAAAATAAATTTTGGAATTTTGCTGTCAGGGATAGTATCAAGGGTTAAAAAATATTGGGTGGTGAAATCAAAAGATGGGAGCAAAAGAATTTGACTATTACATTTTTATTGATTATTCTGAAGATTTTTTAGGTTATCTGATTATTGAAAATAATAGAGTAAGGGAGTTTATACCAAAAATATCCAAATTTGCCCATTATCGAGAGCTTAAGCATAAAGATGCTTATTTAAAATCAATAAAGAAAATAGTTGATAAAAACAAAGTTTGTGACCACTTTTGCAGATTAAAGATAAGAAAAACAGAAGCGACACCTGAGATTTATTCAGATGTTTTGGAATTTATAAAATATCATAAAAATTGCCTAGTTTTTATCTGTGTTGATAACAAACAATTTTTAAACTTTCAAAAATTAGTAAAAATAATTGATGGGCAAGATATTAGAGTAGTTAAAGAAAGCGAATTAAAAAAGCATACTCCAGAATATAGAATAAGCCTGGTTTTAGACACACTATTAAATCTTGCAAGATTAAAAAATAATAAATTTTAACATAAGCAAAGAAAATAAGCATAGGGTAAGAAGGTCCGTCAATCCTAATAACCGCATCATCCTTTCGGAGCACGGGGTTCGTCAGGTCCTATTTCCCTATAGTATATATACAAAAGCATACAATTTAAACCTTTCGGTTATACCAGGCTATAAACTGAAGTAGACTAAATAAAATTTAGGAGGCATTGATAAGAGCGCAAATGGCGGGCGATACAAATAAATTTGCAGAGATTACAGAGATGATTGGGCTTGTAGAGGGATTGGACAGCTGCAACAGGCACATGGAGGAGGCATATAGGAAATCAGAAAATCCTGATTTAAGCGATGAGGAAAGAGCTGATTTTAGGGGTTATGCCTGGGAGCATCTTGATGAATCTCTATACATCTTTTCACGCATTAGAGAGATGCCAGCAACAACACTTCTAACCTGCATAGATATACTTGAGCATGACCAGGATGCAATTGGATTTCCAAAAAACAGCGAGGAGCAGGATTTATATGAAAGAATTGAGGCGATGAAATGCCATGTGCGCAAAATAATAGAGGAAACAGGGTAAGATGAAACTCCTATAAAATCTAAAAATAGAGACTGTGTGCAACTCAAAAAGGCATACACCTTATATAACCTGTTATTTTAAACCCCAAACCATAAGCTTTAAATATATCTAAAAAGATATAATCTTATATCTAAAAAGATATAACGAAAGAAAATTGAAGAATGCTGACAAAAACACAAATAAAAATATTGGAAATTTTTGTTTCAAGAATAAACCAAAAATTTAGTATAAATGAAATTTCTGAAATGCTTAAAAAACCTTATGCCTTAATTCATCGTTCAATGCAAGAGCTAATAGAGCATAAATTTATCTTTTTAGATGAAAAAAAACTGCTTTCTCTTAACTACAAAGAAAATTTCTCAGAACTTTCTTTTATAGAATCAGCAAGGGTTAAAAATGCCCTAACAAAAGAGAAATCTGTTTCTTTATTTATTAAAGATTGTTTAAAAGAGCTGGAAGAAGATTTTTTTATATTCTTGATATTCGGCTCTTTCACAGAAAAAAATAAATTTAACGATTTAGATATTATTATAATTTTAGACACTCAAAACAAAGTTGAACAAACCGAGAAAATTATTAGGAATATTGCCTCTAACTTTTCATTTAAACTAGATTTACATGTTTTAGGCAAAGAAAGTGCTTATGAAATGTTTTCAAAAAGGGAGCAGGCAAATATCTTAAATGAATCTTTAAACAAACATCTAATATTCTTTGGAGGAGAGAACTATTATAAAATTTTGTCAAATGCTAGAAGATAAGAAAATAGAGGAAGCTAAAAGGAATGCAATTAAAAGCATAAATGCGGGAGATATTATAAAAACCAGAGATTCAAAATATGCTGATTTTTTTATTAAGAATGCAAAAAATTCTTTAGATTCTGCAAAGATTTTATTTGATATGTCTGTAAATGAGAAGAACAGAATTCTCTTAGGCATGCCTGACTTTAATGGATTTTTATGGGTTATTAATTCAGGTTATTACTCTATGTTTTATATGGCAAGAGCATTATTAGAAAGTATTGGGGTAAAAATAAAATCAGACGAGTCAATTCATTTTTTAGTTTTTAATGCACTTATTTATTACTTTTATTTAAATGGAAAATTAGAAAAACATTTTATTGAGGATTTTGAAAATGCGCAAGAAGAATCTTCTGAGATACTTGGAAAAGAAAAAGCTAAGGAAATGATAAGCAACTATTCTAGTGAAAAAGAGAAGAGAGCTAAATTTACTTATGAAATAGGGGAAATTGCTATGAAAAATAAGGTAGAGACTTCTTTAAATAGGGCAAAAAAATTTAATGAGGAAGTTAGGAAAATATTGGGGAAATGAAAATTGCAACGAAGAGGCTTATTTTAAGGGGGTATAATTATAATTTTATAACTCATTCTATTAAGTCTTAAGTTCCTTTAATGCAATAATATATGATATTTTTTGTTAAAAGGCAATAAGCTTACTCTGCTCCTAACCTCACTCATTATTTAGTATTTAATTTTTGTTTCGTGAGCTTACTCCCCCTCAAAATCCACAATCTTGAATACAGGATATCTTGTAAGTTTTTCCCTGCCTTTCAGCTCGGGCAGCTCAACAATAAAGGCACATT
Organism: Candidatus Pacearchaeota archaeon; assembly: GCA_016181905.1. Taxonomy (GTDB): domain Archaea; phylum Nanobdellota; class Nanobdellia; order Pacearchaeales; family GW2011-AR1; genus JACOYM01. The sequence goes on from JACOYM010000087.1 coordinate 3,689, forward strand.
CTATGATTTTTCCGCCAAGCTTTTCTATGAGAGTGCAGGCTGCAGAACTTGTGCCTCCTGTCGCCAACAAATCGTCTATTAAAAGCACTTTTTGCCCTGGCTGTATTGCATCCTTGTGAATTTCAATAGCATCCTTGCCATATTCTAATTCATACTCATGCCTTTCTGTTGCTGCAGGAAGCTTGCCTGGCTTTCTCAATGGAATAAATCCAACACCGAGCTTGTTTGCAAGAGCGCCTGCAATGATAAATCCCCTTGACTCTATTCCTGCAATAATCTCTATGCCTTTTCCCTTGTATCTCTCTTCAAGAATATTCAAAACCCTTTGAAACCCTTCTGCATCCTTCAGCAGGGTTGTTATGTCCCTGAACATTATTCCTTGCTTTGGAAAATGAGGAATGGTGCGGATTTTGCTTTTTATGAAATCCTCATCGTTTCTTGCAAGCTTTTCTATTGTCTTTATTAAAAGTTTCTTTACGTTTTCTGCATTTTTATTGAATATCTCAAGTATAGCATTCCATGTTACAGCCTCCTCTCCCTGCTTCCAGCAGTCATAATCAGTAGACATGGCAATTGCAGCATATTCCAGCTCTGCCTCTCTCGCGAGTATTGCTTCTGGAGCGATGGACATATTGATAACATCTGCTCCCCAGCTTCTGAAAACATTGCTTTCAGCCTTTGTTGAAAACCTCGGCCCTTCAATTGTTATGACTGTTCCTTTAGCATGATGCTTCAATCCAAGCTCCTCGCATGCTGAAATTAGTTTTTTCCGCAGGAGCTCAGAGAATGGCTCTGCAAGGCTTGCATGCTGCGGGCCTTTGTCAAAGCTGTCATGGAATGTAATATGCCTATGCCTTGTGAAATCTATGAACTGGTCAAGGATGACAAAATCCCCTCTGCCAATCTCTTCGCGGAGAGAGCCGCAGGCTGTTGTTGCCAGGACATGAGTGCAGCCCTGCTTTGCCAGCGCATAGATGTTCGCCCTGTTGTTCACATGCGTTGGAGGAATCTGGTGCTTTCTGCCATGGCGCGCAAGAATGCAGACATCAATTCCAGAGATTTTGCCTGTTGTTAATGCAGAGGACGGCTTTCCATAAGGGGTTTCAACCTCTATCTCCCTTGAATCTTTAAGAATTTCTAGGTTATCAAGCCCGCTCCCGCCGATGATGCCGATTTTCATATTCCTAGATTTCAAAACAAAAACCTATTTAAATACATTATTTCATTTAAGAATATATATTGCAGAATAAAAAGAGAGCTTTAAACCAAAATATTTAAAATGGAAAACGGGTGTGCTTTATGTCAGGGAAGTTTAAAGAATAAGTTAGTAGAGTATAATGTGCATGGGGAGAGCTTTGGGAAATTTCCAGCATTAGTTTGTGATTCATGCGATGAACAATGGTTTAATGAAGAAACATCAAAGAAGATAGAAGAAGCTGAAAAGAAGGCAGGAGTTTTCGGGCTTTCAGTAGAAACAAAGATAAGCTACTCTGGAAACTCTTTAATAATAAGGATTCCAAAAGAATTAGCAAGATTTATGAACCTTAAGAGAGAAACAAGAGTAGTCATCCATCCTGAAGATAAAGATAAATTTTGTATTTTAGTAAAATGAAATTTGAGCATTATTTAAAAAGGGTTGAAGAAAGTCCTGAGTTTAAGGAGTTTAAGAAGGAGCATAAAAAGGCATATTTATGCGCAGGATTTTTTGTGCTGGATTTTGATAAGGGCAAGAATATTCACCAGATAGATTATTTCATTCCAAATTCAAAGAAGATTGCAACTTTCACGCTTAATGGCGAAACTCAACTGAAGATATCTGAGCCGGCAAAAAAGATAGAGAAGAAACTTGAAAAGATTGAAGGCGAGATAAAGACAGACATTGATGCCTTGAAGGGAATTGTTCATGACGAGATGCTGAACAGGATAGTGACACAGCAAATCACAAAGATAGTCGCTGTCTTGCAGAGCCAGAAAGGAAAAAAGATATGGTTTTTAAGCTGCATAACAAATGATTTTGGCATTTTAACAGTTCATATAGATGATGAGAGCGAGGATGTCCTGATATTTGAAAAAAGGTCTTTCTTTGATTTTATCAGAAAGATGTAGCATTGTTTAATTGCAATTATGGCAATGCCTAAAATTATGTTGTTTTTGTAATCTATTTTAAAAGCCAATAATCTTTAAAAATATAAATTCTTTTAATCTGTTAATTAAGATGAAAAATAATCAAATAGTTTTTTTAGGAAAGGAGGACAGAAGGAATTTAGTGGATTTTATTTGGATTGTTGAAGCTGAAGCACAACGCTTTAAAGATAATTTTCGTGGCTTGATTGCTTATTTTACTTCTAAAGATATTATTAGTATAGACGCCCTTTGGTTAAATTATAAGCCAAACACTAAGACAAGAAAAACAGTTGTCCTAGAACATCCCTATGGGGGCATAGGGACAGACAGCGTGGAAGAGAACCAAGGCGAAATGCTTAAAGATTTTAGTTATTTTACTCAGATGAGACTCCACGAAGTAACTCGTATTGCACAAAAAGGGATTAGTTTAAATTTAATACACAAACTCCCCTGCCCAGAATATACAGATTTTAGCCAAAATTCTGGTGAAACATCTTTTGAATTTGAACATTTCTTTAAACCTCTTGAATTACGCAGGCAGCTGGCTTTACTTTTTCTAAGAAAACGAGTTTTTGAAAATCAGAAAATTAAGCCAGAAAACATTTTTTATAGTGCTAAAGAGATTCCTTTTGTAAGCGGAAGCGATTGGCTGGGAAATATTGAAGAAGCGTACAATGAGGCTGATAAATTGCATAATCAATTTATGCCCAAAAAAGCCTCTATTAGAACTCTTGCTTTAGAGTATTTAAGTGTTGAAAATATTTTTTCTAAAAAAATTCTTCCTGAAGAATATCGCAGAAAGCTGGTTCCTAGAGAATATCATGGTCTTGTAGGCTTAGCAGATTAGTCTTGTTAATGGCATTTCTTAATCCTTAAAAAATATACAACATTTATGTTGTAGTCTGTTGCTTGTAGATTTTTTTGGGAATGTCAAGAACTTATGTTCTTGAGCACTCTCAAAATCTTTGATTTTTGAAGTCTCAAAACCCAACGAACAAACCACACACTTTAGTGTGGAGTATAAAACCTATCAGGGTTTTGTGATTTTTTTATATTTTGCTACTAAAAATTATGGGGATATAGCATGCCCAATGAATAAATCTTTATATACTTCTTCATCTTCCTTTGCCCATGAAGACAATAGTTACTATCGGCGGAGGCACAGGAAGCTATACTGTGCTCAGGGGCCTGAAAAATTATACCAGCTCCCTTGAGGCGGTTGTTTCAATGGCTGACGATGGCGGAAGCTCTGGCGAGCTGAGGGATGAGTTTGGAGTTTTGCCTCCGGGGGATGTAAGAAGATGCTTGATAGCCCTTGCTGATGATTCAAAATCTGACACTTTTAGAAGGCTGTTTGAATACAGATTTGACGGCAAGAATCAAAAGCACAATCTCGGCAATCTTATAATGATTGCTTTAGAGAGCATAAAAGGCAGCCCGGTTCTTGCCATTAAGGAAGCAGAAAGAATCCTGAATATTACAGGAAGAGTGCTGCCTGTTACAATAGATGACACAACTTTGTATGCAGAATTGGAAAATGGGTATGTTATAAAAGGAGAGTCTAATATCAGCTATCAAAAAATAAATTCCAAAATAAAAAGATTATGGAGCGAGCCGCCAGCTTTCATCTACAGAGAGACGCAAGAGGCGCTGGAAAACGCAGGCATGATTGTTATATGCCCCGGGGATTTATATGGGAGCATAATCCCAAACTTTCTTGTTAAAGGGGCAATAGAGGCAATAAAGAATTCAAATGCAAAAAAGGTTTTTGTGTGCAATCTTGTAACAAAAAAACATATTGAGGGCTTTACAGCAAAGGATTTTTTTAGAGAAATTGAGAAGCATCTTGGAAAAAATGTCCTGGATTATGTTATAATAAATACAAAAAGGCCTTCTGAGGATGTTGTCAAAAAGTATGAAAGTGAAGGGCTTAGTTTTGTTGAGCCAGATATAGAAGATTCATATTATAAGGTTATAAAGGGCGAATTTTTAGCAGAGGTCAAGAGTGAGTTTAAAACAATCGCAAGGCATGACCCGCAAAAACTTGCAAAAGCCATCATGAGCCTTGTTTAAAAAGATAAATAAAGAACCAAAAGCTACATCATTCGTTTTGAAGATGCTGTCGGCTTTAGCCTACAAAGGATGCCACAGGAATACTAAAGGTTTCAGGATAAAATAAAGAGGCCTCTTCGCATAAATCATTGCCATGAAAGCTATAAACAATAGATTTTGCTTCATGTCCTAAACATTTTAAGTAATCATTGCTAAAACCTTCTGGCTTTTCTGATACAGAAAGAATCCTTCTAGCCACAACAGCAATGCTTCTTATATTGGGATATCTTGAAAAGATGCCATTTATTTTCTTCTTATCATTTCTTTTTTCAAATTCAAGATATAATTCTTCAGTTTTTTTAATAGACTCTCTCCATCCCATGCCATCTAATTTAGAAGGGGTTATTCCCATTTCAACAGCAGGGTCTTCAAATATCATCTCTTCCAGTTCTTTTGGTATTTCCATATATTAATAACCTTATTTCTGTATATAAATTTTATGAAAGTTATTTTCTCACCACAACAACAATATTCCTTGAGCTGTAAAGCTCTTTTGCTGCTGATTTTTCAAAAATCTTTTTGATTTTGAAGCCAACATTTCTTAGAAGTTCAGAAAGCTCATCTTTGTCATACAAATAATAATATCTCATGTATTTTTTGCCATTGTATTTCCATGGAATGAATGCGTCTTTTTCACATTTAACAAAACGAGGCTGATTTTTATCCCAGACAGCTATCATTGCCTCCGCGCCTTTTTTCATAACCCTCTTCAGCTCCTGCAGGGCCTTTTTTCTTTTTTCAGCTTCTGGGATGCAGTGCAATGCTGCAATAAAAATTGCAGAATCAAAAAAATTATCTTTAAAGGGCAATTTATGGGCATATGCCTTTGTTGTTTTTACATTAAATCCCTGCTTTTTCGCATATTGCTGCGCATATTTCAGCTGCTTTTCTGAAAAATCAACTGTATATATCTTTC
>JACOYM010000088.1 GCA_016181905.1 Candidatus Pacearchaeota archaeon
AACAGTTTTTATGATAGCCCAACTTATTCCATCATTCAAGAATGGAGCAAAAGTAGCACAATCATTACTTTCGCAACTATTCGCAATTGCAATGCCTCCGTTAGATGCCAGAGCAAGATTAGTTTCAACATTGCCATAAATCGTTCCTGTATTTCCATTTCCACTTGAATCTGCTGCTGTTGTGCCAGAAGTTTCATCAAACTTCCATTCTGCAACTAATCCTGACCTTATGTCCTGAAATTGCTGAGATGGAGGGGGTTGAGGAGCAGACGCAGAAATAGTTTTTTCCACAATATCCCTCTCTGTTATGGCTGCTTTAATCCCGCAGTTCATCTCCTTATCTGCCTCTGTCTTTATTGCAGGGGCAGCCTCTATTTTTCTTGGCTTTGATGTTATATTCCTGAAAATGTAAATTCCTGTTTCAAGAATCTTCAGTGTTAGATTATCACTCTCTGAAGAAGGCATTTTCTCCTTGCCATCAAAGATGAATTTCATTCCAGCCATCTCTGCGTCCCCTAAATCCCTTTTTACATAAACTATTATGTCACCTGATGTTGAATTATAATCTGCCTTCCTTATGCTTATGCCTGTTGTAACGCATCCTGCAGTTATCTCCTGCGATTGCTTTCTTATGAACTGAAATAAGACAACAGAAACAATGACAAGCGCTGCAATGACAAATAAAACAATCAAAATTGTTGCCAATACCTCAGAAACTGCTCTTTTGCCTTGCTCGCCTCTTTTTTCTTTTATGTTCATCTTTATTCCTTAATAATGGAATTGTTAGTTTAAAATTTTATCTGTTGCTTTATTTTATCCACACAAAAATCTTGAATTTTTTTGGGCTGTATGTTTCAAGGGTTGCGCTTATAAAAGTTTCTTTTGCGTATATATCCTTCTTCAGCCCAAGATATGTTGCCATGCCGCAAACATCCTCCGGCTCGCATATTCTTGTTGTGAATTCCAAACTGCCGGGCATTCGCAATTCAATAGTTTTGTTTATATTGGTTAAGTTTTCCTTTAGTATATCCCCTCTCAATTCATTATCAGAGGATATTTCGCGAAGTATGCTGTCTTCCAGATTATAAATATCCTCCTGAATATTTGACACCCTAACCTGCTGGTTATAAAGATAGGCTGAAACGCCTGCTACAATAAGTATTGCAATAACTGCTTCAACAATCCTTAATAATGCCCTCTTATCTTTCATCATTTTGCCATTTAATTTTTTATTATTTGCCATTTTATTACCATACCTGGGTATTTAATACAGCCGTAATAATAGTTCCATTGTCATAAACCAAGTTTATCGGCTCCTCTTTTGATATAACTACGGCAGTATTGGGCTTGTTTTTAAGCGCATTTATTATTGCATTCTTTGAATTATCTTTTAAAACAAACCCAAAGTCATTTCCAGCAGGGAATTTGATGCTTTGCCTTGCAGCATTATAATCCTGCGCATAACTGGAATTAAATGCAGCTAATCTGCTGAAGGATATTGCTTTCTTTGCGCTTGTTTGCCCTATTGTGATATTCTCTTTCGGGAAATTAATGCAGTCAGAAAGGCTGTACAAGATATTATCAAAGCTTTCTGATGCAAATATCCTGTAGAAATCGCCGGATGTTTCTATATCTAAATTGTCGCCCGACTTTCCTGACATAACCCGGCTGTCATCTGCATCCTTGACAATTGTTTTGTTGCTTCCTATAATTCCCAGTATGCCAAGCTCTAAAAGATTAATCTTAAAGCATAATGCTGCAGGCGTGTGATTTAATTTAATAGAGATGGTTGTGATATCTATTGATGAATTCTTGTCAATCTCATAATTCACAATTTCAAGCAGTGCTTTGCTCGGCTCTATTCTTTTTGCAGGATTGATAAATGCAAATACAAATATCAAAAATGAGATGAACAGCACAAATGACAAAATCATTTCAATGTGCGCCGCGCCTCTTTTTCCTTTTGCCTCTTTTCTCCCTGTTGCTTTGTATTTTTCTCGCATTTTTTGTTTGTTTTTGTTTTAAGTTATATTGCAGATTTTTTAAACAGATATAAACGCCCTCGCGCTTGCTGAAACTATATATGCAATTACCATTAATAGAAAAGAGTGCTTGATTCCTGCCTTCAGGCTTCCTTCTGCCAGCTTTCCTATGACCAATCCTGTGAAAAATCCCTGGGCAAGCAATAATGAGATGAATATTATAGCTATCTGGTCTGGGGATATTCCTGCTCCTGCCTTGCCCTCAATGCCCAGGCTGCCTGCCGCAGTTATTTCAGATGTCATCGGGACTATCTTGAACTGCATAACAAGCATTATAATGATGAATATGATAAATATAATGTAACCCTGAACAACGAGGTTATAGATTGCAGCCCTCCTTTCCTTTTTTAAGGTTTCTATCTCAGCGACTGATTTTGACACAGAATCAAGTATGCTTTCTATATTCCCCCCTGCCTGCTCAGCCTCCCTTATAAGCTCCACAGAGCGCAGGATTGTCTTTGAGTTTGCATCCCTTGCAAATGTCATTAATGCATCCTTTACAGGAATGCCCAGTGAAATCTGGTTCACAAGCTTTTTAATATAAGGATTTAAAACACCATAATCCTTGTCTCTGATGTTTATTATGCTTCTGCTTATCGGCGTTCCTGTCTTCACGCTCTCAACAAGATTTCTTGAGAACTCCAGGAATCTTTCATCCTTCTCTTTCTCAGCCTCTGTCTCAGCAAATATTGAGAGAAAGAAAGGCAGCACGCCTATGATGATTGATATTCCTATTACCAGCGGAAACATCTTTTCTGTTCTGAGAAATATCACTGAAAGAACTATGGAGATGAGTGCAAATCCTATTCCTATAAGCTGTATTTTTGTTGTTCTCATTTTAAGCTAAAGTTTTGCCTGTTTTAACTGCAAAAATGCTAAAAATATTATATTGACCATTGAGATTGCCAGCACTATAGTTAATGCCATGAAATTTGGATTTGTTAAAAAAGTGCTTATCCCGCTGATTCCCATCAATACCATAAGCAGGACAAGCATCATCGGAGCGGCAATCGCCACGCTGATGTATATATCCATAAAGGTTTCAGCCATTCTCGTGCTTTTTTCCTTCTCAAGCTTAAAATCAAACAGCAGGGTTTCAGCCCTTTTGTCAAGGAATTCTGTCAATGAGCCCCCTGTTGAGATTGTTGTGGCTAACCCATTAAACAGCTCAGAAAGCTTTCTGTTGGGGGATATCTTTGCAGTGTTTCTCAGCGCGCTTACCAAGTCCATGCCATAAAAATTTATCATGTTCAGCAGTTTCCTAATCTCTTTTGATGTGTATGGATTCTCCTTCCCCTGGCTTATTATCTTAAATATGTTGGTTGGCTCCAAGCCAGAGCCGGCAATTGCTGACATATGTATCGCGACAAAAGGCAGCTCGTCGCTTATCTTCTTGTCAGCTGCTTTTTTCTCGCTTGAGGGATAAAAATAAAACGCAGCAAATGCCAGGATAGGGGCCAGCAATATTATCCACAAAAATTTTATAACATTTGGGGAGTTTATATTGAGGGCAAGCAGCAGAATAAACAGAATCAGGGAGATTAAAAAAACAACCACAACAGAAAAGAGCATCATTGAGATGTATGTGCCGGCCATAATGGCGATGTTTGCCTTTTTCAAGTCCTCATTTATGCTTCTGAAATAACCCCTTGTTAAAAGCCTGTTTGAGAAATTAGAGAAGAGCCTGTTTGAAAGCTTTGAATAGGGGTTGATTCTTATTTTTCTGCCTTTCTGCTCTCTTTGCCCTGTTTCAATAGCCTTGGCTTTTATCTTTTTTATCAATTCTTCCCTAATGTCAAGCTCTTTTATGAATCTCTCCTTGTCAATGTCCTTTATTACAGCTGCTCTACCGCGGGAATCTTGCCCTTTATAGCTAAGGCTTACAAGCCTTTCCTCTTTTGGTTTTTCTTTGGATGCAGTTGTCTCTGAAGCGGGCGGGATTTTTCTTGCAAGAGATATATTTTCAAGAAGCATTGGAACAGCATCATTTAGCATATTAAACTGCCTTTTAAGGGAGGTGATGGCATTCAAAAGCAGCTGTTTCTCATGCGGGCTTCTTACAGACCTGGACAATTCTGTATGAAACACGATTTCTCTTATAATCTCCTTTTCATTTGCAATGTTTGATTTTAATGCTTCAAAGCTCATTTTATCTCAAGATATCCCTTATTTTACTATGCGCCTCAAGAATGCTGTTTTTCGCCTGCTCAAAACTTTCAATGTCCCTTTTATCATACGCCTTTTGCATTTCTGCTAAATGAAACTCTATTGCCTTTATAAGCGAGGATAGAACCTGTATCTTTTCTTCAGCCATTTTAAATCTTTCCTCTTTTAATTTTTCCTGCTATCAAACCAATAATTGCTCCAACAAGAAAATAAACAAACAAAGAAGAGATTATAATAACCAACAATTTAGGAGTGCTTGTGTAATACATCGCATCATATCTGCCAAAAAACAAGAATGAAATTAAGATTCCTGGAATTGAGAGCAAAATAAAAACATTGCCTAATATAATGATTATATCTGCAGAAGAAACTTGGTTTATCAAAAAAGTTAATAATGTAATTATTCCGTATAGAGAAACTCCAATTATTCCTCCTTTTAACCAGCTAGCTAAATTTTTCCATCTCATTTTATTTTTTACTTAATGTTAAACCTCTGCAGAACCTGCTCAGGATTTTTATAATACTCATTTATAATCTTCTGCACCTCGTCAAATTCAAATATCTTTTGCCTGAACATTTCATAAAGCAGCTTGGCCCTGCGCGTAAACTCATTGGATATATAATCTTTTGACAGCCCGTATCTCTTTGATATCTTTTCAAATACCTTGCTGTCTTTTTTGGAGTAAAATCTGTCATCTGCGGCATTCCATACAAAAGGCGTGTTTGTAATTGCAATCCCCTCTGGGTTAACATCAACTACCTCCACAATTTCACGCAATCTTCTTGTTTCCTGCTTGTTGACTACTGCATGAGCCATGATTGCAACAGCATCCAGTGTGTTCAAAAGCGTTGGGGAAAGCTCTATAGGCGGTGTTTCCAGCCTTTTTATCAGGGTGTCAACCGAGTCTGCGTGCATTGTGCTGATTGATGAATGCCCGGACGCCATGCCCTGAAAAAGAACAAATGCCTCTTTTCCTCTTACCTCCCCAACTATCACATAATCTGGGTTCTGCCTGAATGAGCTTCTTAACAGGCTGAAGAGGTCTATCTCTCCCACGCTTCCAGCGCCAATCCCTGTCCTTGCAACACTTGGCAGCCAGTTTTCCCTGGGCAAATTTATCTCGCGCGTGTTATGGAGCAGGATATTATTGCAAATAAACTTCTCAGTTTTTGGCATGCTCAAGTCAAAAACCTCTACTTCTTTAACTCCTGATTTTCTGATTTTTCTGACTTTATCCCACAAAATATCTGAGTGAGAGATTTCATTAAAAAAAGAGCCATTTGGTGCAATTTTCTGGAGGTATTCCCTGCCTATATTTTGCATTCCTTGCAAATAAGGCCAGGATAATCTGCCAGTTATGCTGTTTAATTCTTCAAGTTTCGCCACATTAAGCGGGATAATATCCGAAAAAGCATGATGTGACTTTTTATGCATCAAACATAGTTTTTCATTCTTTCTTTTTTGTAAAAATCCAATTTCTTTAAATAAATTTATATTTTTGCTTTCAGATATTGACATTTCCATACATTTGTCTTTTCTTTCAAAGCCATGTATTCTTGATATTGTGCCAAATCTAAGAAGGATAGTCTGAATATCTCTGAGAAGATTGTAACTTTGTGAAGAGCAAGAAATCTCATTCTTTTTCATTGTTCCATCAGCGCTGAAATACCCCCTTAAAAGATTTTTCAATTGTGAATTATGCATGTTAAAGATAATATTTGGAATTCTTTTAGAATTAGAATAACCATCTAATTTCATAACATACTTCATGAACTTATAAAATACTGTGCTGTGAATTCTTAATGAAACACCACCATCACTCATTTTTGACATGTTTAAATTTAGCTTGGCAGCAATTTTATTTACAATATCTATGCATTCTTCGTCTGTATTCGAAACGATAACAACATTTTTATTGTGATTATCATAGCTTCCGTCGCCCAGCCATAACCCGCAGAATTCAAGAAACTCTCTGTCTATTTCAAAAAGAACTGGAATAGAGCCGGTATTTTTGCTTTTGATTCTCAGCTGGGCTAAATCATTGCTTGTAAATTTAAATTTAATCTTTAAAAAGTCTCCAATCTTTATAATATTGTGGCCCTTCCACCAGCGGTATTTTTCCTTTGATACATTAAACTCTTTTCTTTTATAATTCTCAAATACTTTTCTTAAAGGATTTCCGCAAAGAAAATCATTTTTGAAAATATCTAAATGATTTAACAGATTTATTTTACTGATATTTTCCCCAGCTATAGGCAGGCTTCTCGGTACAGCTATAAATGAAACATTCTCTTTTAATTCTTCTGGCTTAACTTCAATTAATCCGTTTTTTCCCAAAGAGAAAAGTGAATGGTCTTTAGTTACCTTAACTTTTCTTCCTGTTGAGGTAAGAATTTCATATATCTCTTTCTTGGCATTATGTTTTATGTAATTAGAGGGCTTGACAAACTTTAGCTTATACTCTTTATCTAATGTCAGAACTTCCATGCCCTTGCCTTTGCAATTCTCTACAAATTCTTTGATTTGCATTATTTGTATTTTATCCTTCTCTTTGGTAATTATTTCTGCATCACCAGTCACGCTATCTTCGATTGAAACGACCCTTGCCTCCGGAGGAATGAAAAACGCGACAGCATTCAGCATGGTTGTTTTTCCAGAGCCAGTGCCTCCTGTTATAAGGATGCTCCCCCTGTGCTCCAAAACAAGCCAAAGGTATGAGAGCATTTCAGGGCTTATGGAATTCATGGCTATAAGCTGTGTGGGTGTCCATGGAACCTTTGTGAATTTTCTCAGAGTAAAAGTCGGTCCCCTGCTTGTTATATCTGTTGTATAGGTTGCATTTACCCTTGAGCCGTCAGGCAGGCTTCCATCAAGTATTGGAGAGGCATAAGAGATATATCTGCCTGCTCTCTGCGCAAGCTTTTCAACAAAGCTTGCAAGATATGGAATTGAATTGAATGTGATATTTGTTTTTATGTTTCTGTAAATCCTATGCACTATGTATACAGGGGTGTTTATTCCATTGCACTCTACATCCTCTATAAAATAGTCCCTGGCCAAAGGCTCAATCTCATTTAATCCGATAAAATCCCTGAAAAGATAATAGAATATCTTCCTGTATGCCGCATCAGAAACCTTTAATGAAAGCTCTGAGATAATGAGCCTGGCTGTCTTGTCGGTATAGTTTATCAATGCCTCTTGTGTTTTTTCAATAATAGTGTCTACATTTATGAGCTCTTTCATTGCATTCTCTATCTTTCCAAGAATATCTTTCTCTTCGCTTTGGAGTATAGGCTCTTCAACCTCATATGCAAGCTCAGAGGTCTCTTTATTGAAGTATATGTGCGCAGAAACATAAGGCGCAATAAGCATGTATCTCACATCTATTTTTGTCTTGTCTGCTACATGCGGAAGTGCAGGCACATTTGGGGCAATGTCTATTTCTATGTTTTCATCCATATTCCTCTTTTAAAAGATTTTATAAAATTTTCTGGTATTTTGCAATTAAATATCTGCAATTATATGTTATATAGAATTTTGCTGTTTATATATTTAAACCTATCTCTGCACATCTGGCGCATTGGCACGAGCTAATCAAGCAACAGGAAAAAACTGGAATAAGCTTAGATTTATTGAAGAATAAATGGCTGGCTTGATTATGCTTAGCACAAGTTATATTTTAACTATTAAGTAGTAACTAAACCGAAAGATTTATAAATGGGCTTTTCCTGTATAAACTATGAAAAATTATACAAGGCAATATGGAGATTTTGCAACTGCTTTAGAAAAAGTAGCAGCTGCTAATCAAACATTTGCAACACCTAAAGAAGTAATAGCTGATAGAATGAATCAAGGAGTTAATTCTGAAGCCTGCAAAGAATATGCGTGGTTGAATGCCAGTTTTAGTGAAGTTAATGGGGATATTTTAGCAACAAAAGGAGATTTTAATCCACTTTCTGTATTTGATGAAAAAACTAAAAAATTTATATATGCTCAAACAGCAACAGATGCTACAAGAACGGGGGAATTTTACTTGGACAATATTCTGCTTGGAAATGAGCCAGCAACAGAGGTTTTGCTAAGAGTTGTTGACCAGGATAAAAAAAAGCCAATTCACCTAAAAAGGGTTATTAATTTGGGGAAAGCAAAAACCCATGATGTTCCTACAGATTGTTATGCTGATGATGATACAATTGCATTTTTATCAGAAGGGCAGACAAAAGCAAGAAAGTATGGCTTATTTGTAAGAAATGCTTTTGGGGATAATTCAATTCCATTTTCTAGAGTTTATATGCAGGGTTTAATAGGAAAAAACAAATGTAGAGGATTTGTGCTCGGCAGGGTTGATTATGGGGTGGGTGACAGGTCTTACTTCGACTGCTTCAACAAGGGCCTTTGTAATGTTATTGGCTCTGTGTTTGGGGGTATGAATGCGCCGAAGGCGCAGCAAAAGATTTAAGCTATTCTAATGATGATTTAGAATTATTAAAAAAAGTCAGGACAGGCAATTTAGCTCCAAGAGAGCTTGAAAAAATTATCTCAAGATTTTCATAATCTTCATAAAATTCTTAACATCACGAAATATCCCTCAAATTAATAACA
>JACOYM010000089.1 GCA_016181905.1 Candidatus Pacearchaeota archaeon
TACAAGTCAGATATATTTGAGATGGTTAGGAAAGGGGCAACAAGCTTTCATTGCTCGGAAGAATTGTGGCATGACCCCCTGCAAATCTCAACAGAAATGGATAAAAACAAATTAGATAGTTTGCGAAAAGGCTGGGATTTGCTTATAGATATTGATTCAAAATATCTTGACTACAGCAAGATTGCAGCAGAGCTTATTATTGAGGCATTGGGATTCCACAATGTGAAAAATATAGGGGCGAAATTTTCAGGCAACAAAGGCTTCCATATTCTTGTTCCATGGGATGCATTTCCCGAGGAAATAAACAATGTTAAAACGAGCGGCATGTTTCCTGAATGGCCAAGGATGATTACCAGGTATTTAAGCGAGCTTATCAAAAAACAGCTTATAGAAAGAGTCAGCGAGATGACAACAGGAAAAACAAGCAAGTATATCAAAGGCAGCGAGGAAGTGGGGGATGCCTTGAAGCAGGTCATGCCAGACCTTGTTTTAGTCTCTCCGCGGCATTTGTTCAGGATGCCTTATTCACTCCATGAAAAAACAAGCCTTGCAAGCGTTGTTATCCCAAAAGAAAAGATAGCAGAATTTTCTCCTCAAGATGCCAATCCTCTAAAGATAAAGCCATTAAGCTTCATGCCAGAGCCAAGACAAAATGAAGCAAGAGAATTGTTAATTCAAGCATTAGACTGGCATAAGGAGAATGCAGTTAAAAGCCAACAGAATGAAGGCCCGCAAAAACCGGGCAAGAGTGCAGAATACGGGGAATTTGTTATAAAAGACATAAGGGAGGAGATGTTCCCGCCATGCGTCAAGAAAATACTTGAGGGAATGAAAGACGGAAGAAAAAGGGCATTGTTCATTCTGATAAATTTTTTCCGCTTATTAAACCTTGAACAGAAGGAGATTGAGAAAAGGATTGATGCATGGAACAAGAAAAATCCAAGGCCGCTGCCTCAAAACTATGTTTCCTCGCAGCTCTCATGGCATTTCAGGCAGAAAAGAGTGCTTCCTCCAAACTGCGACAAGGATTACTACAATGCAATCTCAGTCTGCCAGCCAGATGAGTTTTGCAGCAGGATAAAAAATCCCGTGAACTACACGATAAAAAAGTACGCGGCGCAGATAAAGAAAAGATAATTTTATAAAGGATGAAATTTTTTAAAGAATATTAAAAGAGTTCTGATACAGAAAACAAGTAACGATTGGTTTGAATTTGTTTTCTGTCACAGAAATTTC
The DNA here is from genome assembly GCA_016181905.1 of Candidatus Pacearchaeota archaeon. Classification (GTDB taxonomy): domain Archaea; phylum Nanobdellota; class Nanobdellia; order Pacearchaeales; family GW2011-AR1; genus JACOYM01. Next base: position 1,237 of record JACOYM010000089.1, read on the forward strand.
TGAAAAAGAAGTTTCTGATAAAAATTAAGATGGCAAAGAAGATAATGGCTTTGGCATTGGCAGCAATATTAGCACTGGGAGGTGTGCTTGCTTTTCCGCATGCAAAAATAGCCTATAAAAGAAGCAAGGCAAGAAATCTTATTAATGTTGCAGCCTCTGAATTTGCAAAATTTGGCACAACCCTTGCTAAGTCAAGAGAGGTTGTAGAGGTAAATTCCTACCTGTTAGTTGATGAAGAGAAGGAAAAGCCCTATGCTGAAATCTCAGATTCTGACGAGAAAAAAACAGAAATTGAGGAAGATATCTCTAAAAACAAGAGAGCATTTGAAAGAAAAGAATATGATGAAGTAAGGAGAAACTTGGATTCCAGATTCGGATTAAAAAAAGGCAAAAGGGAAACACTGATTGACATTATGCAGAGGGAAGAACAGGAGCTGAAGCAGGTTATGGATTTTTGCGAAGGAAAGAAAAATATGAGAAATGAGGTCTGGGCGAATGAGCTTTATCTCATTGCGAGACTGAAATCACCTTGCAAGCCTGAAGAAAAGGAGAAAAGTGAAAGGCTTGCCCTGCTTCCTGAACAGCTATTCAAACAAGTTCCAGTATGGAGCTTGGAACTAGATGAAAAATTAAGAAAATTAGACTCTGGATTGCACAATAATCTTGGAGTTTGCTTAGTCAATTATCAGGATATTCTTGAGCATATAATCAAACATGGAAGAGAGGAAAGGGTGAATGACAATGCGCTGAAGATTTATTATTCTGCTGAGAATGCTTACAAACAGGTTATGCCATTAAATGATGATCTATTATGGTATAGGCCTCAGAAGCACGATGGGAAAATGCCTGTGACAAGCTATCAAGAACTGCTTGAAAAACAGAGAAGAGCCATTTCATTGATGAAAAATGGCGACAATAATCTGCAAAAGCTGCAAAACTATTACAATGAGCTGCACGAGCAATACTATACTTATGTTTCAGCCCATGACAAAGAGCGAACAGAATTCAGCCATACTGGAATGAGATTTGTTACAAGTTATGATTCTGACGGGGAACCAGATTCAGATTTAGAAACTTACACCTATTACACAGATGGCTGGAAATTCTATTACATAACAACAAAAGTGGCGCCTTCCAGCAAAACAACAGACAAAGTTTATGTTGGAGAAGAAGACTGCTCAACTTGCTCTTGGAGTTACAATGTTAATGAGCAGGTTGGGTTTGTGAGAGGATGGAAAAGGCTGCATGATGATAATTCAGCAATACTAAGCGGAATGATTGATGACCTAAAGCCTTTTATTGAAAATGAATAAAAATTCTCTATAAAAACCATCTATCGAAAGTATTTTAAATACCCCCTTCTTTAAAATTTCATGAGAAAAAAGAGTGCATACATTTTAACATTGATGTTTTTGTTATTAATAATCCCCATAATGCCCTTTGCATTCGCGCAGAACCAGACAGCAATAGACAAAGGATATTCATGCCTTACATCAGAGGCAAATTCTCGCATAGCAACTTTCACCTCAGAAGAAATTTCATTCTCATTGCTTGCTCTTTCATATAATTCCTCAATGAGCTCCTTGCTTAGGGGCGAGCTTTTAAAGAAAAACCAGTCTAATTGCTGGCCAGCAGGAAATTGCAGGCTGAGAGACACCGCTTTGGCGGCCATTGCTTTAAAAAATATTAATGAAGACACAGCAACATTCACAAACTGGCTGTCCTCCCAGAATTCAACTCCATCCGACCTTATTTGGTATTTGCAAATAGACCCAAATAATGCCACAGACTGCACACTCACTTATGATGGCAGTTCATATTCAACATCAGTAAGGGATGACAAGACATTATCATCTGGGGCAGGTTCATGCTTGCCTCTTGATAGTGCAGGCTACTGGCTTCAGATAGCCTCTTCATGCCAGAACAAAGAATTCTCAATATCATGCAAAAGCGACTTTAAAACAACACTTCTTTATAAAAAAGACTCAACAATCTATGTATCAGACAAAACAAGCTCAGCCCCTAAAGAAGGCACAACAAAAGAAAAGATAAGCATATTATGTTTTGCCCAAGGAGGAGTTTGCAATTATGAAGGAAGCGCGTGGGCTGCATATGCCCTTAAAAAAGCAGGGCAAAATATAGATGTATTCACGCCATACCTGATTGCATTCTCCTCAGACAACCAGGAGATTATACCAGAAGCATTCTTATACCTTCTTTTAGGAAAAACAGATTATAAAACCTCTGTCAGCAGCAAGCAATCATCAGGTGGTTATTGGGATACTGGCAATGTGCAATACAATTTATTTTATGATACAGCTCTTGCTTTGTTATCCTTGGCCCAGAGAGTAACAAGTGCAGAGGATTATCTCTTGAATCCGCTGGTTCAGGGAAGCAATGGATGCTGGAATAATAATAATGTCAGGGATACAGCATTTGTCTTGTATTCTGCATGGTCAAAAGCCATTCCATCATTCAGCATTTCAATCAGCCCGTCCAGCGTAACAGTAATGCCTAATGAAACAATTCAGTTTACAGCAAGCATAACAGGCATTGCAAGCACAGCAGTTGTATGGAGCTTGGCAGAATCAAGCGGGGGCGCAATTAACTCAACAGGATTTTACAATGCATCAAGCATAGTGGGAACGTATCATGTAACAGCCGCCCTTCAGTCCAACACATCTAAAAATGCAACAGCAAGTGTGGCAGTTTCATTGACCCCTTCAGTTGTCATTAGTATCAGCCCATCTTCTGTAACAATAAGCCCTAATGCAACACAGCAGTTTACAGCAAGCGTGACAGGCACTGCGAACAGGACAGTTATATGGAGCGTGCAAGAGGCAGATGGAGGCACAATCAATAGCACAACAGGATTTTACAGGGCTCCAAATGTGACAGGAACATTCCATGTAATAGCCACTCTTCAGTCTAATGCATCACTAACTGCAACAATTACTATCAGTGTTTCACTTCCATCAGTCCCTGTTTATTGCGAGGAAGAAGGTGGTTATTGTCTTGGCATCACAAAAACACAATGCACAAATGCAAATGCAAGCATCTTGTCAGATTTTGTATGCTCAAGCGGAAAGATATGCTGCTCAGATAATGTAACAGTTGACAAAACATGCTCACAGAATGGAGGGCAGAAATGTCCTGCAGGAAAAACCTGCCCATCTGATAGCACCCTTATAGCAAAAGATGCTGCTTATGGATTATGTTGCGAGAAATCAAGTTATTGTATCACTACTCCGCAAACATGCTCGCAACTGAATGGAGAGCTTTGCTCTTCCAGTGAGACCTGCCCTGTTAGCCAAATCTTTAATGCAAGCAATGTTAATTATGGAAGATGCTGCAAAAAGAATGAATGTGTTTCTTCAGGGCAGAAAACATGCTCGCAATTAGGAGGAAGAAAGTGCACAGGAGGAAAGGTTTGCAGTGGAACTGAAATAAGCGGGGCAAATGACATCCAGTCAAGCGAATCATGTTGCAGTGGAAGCTGCACTACTGCTCCAACAAATAATTGCGAGAGAAATGGAAACACATGCAAATCAGATTGCGGTGATGGGGAAGAAGTATCACAATATTCTAGTGAATGCGCAAGCGGAAAGATATGCTGTAAATCAAAAGAAGAAGCAGGAAAATTCCCATGGTTTATAGTTGTGCTGTCAATCCTGATAATACTGGCTGTTTTAGGCATATTGTTCAGAGAAAAATTAAGAATGTTATTCTTTAGATTTAGCGGGAAAGGCAAAACCGGCCCAGCTCCTCCGCAAACCCGCCCGCCATTCCCTCCAATGCCTCCATCAAGAATTATGCAGCCAAGAATGATAATGAGGCCGCCAACACAACCTATTAATGCGCCAAGAGCAATTTCACGCCCTGCAAGCTCTCAGACAGATAAAGAGCTTGAAGATACATTTAAGAAATTGAGAGAGATGAGCAAGTGATTGGCTGATTAAAAAATAAATCTTAGAATTAGAAAAAGAAGTAAATGCTAATGCCAGATGAAAAAGAAAAGATTGGCAATTATGCGCAGCAAGGTGCCAGAGAAGTCATGCTGTCAGAAATAATAAAAATCACGCCTGCACAGGCAAGAGCTATTGTAGAAGAAGCGAGGCAATCTTACCTTCAACAGAGGGAGCAGAGAAATTTAATAAACTACATTGACAGGAATGAATTGCGAAGAAAAATAGTGGAGTGATAGCAATGCTTCAGAATAAATAATAAATTCAGCTGTCTATAAATATTACATAAATCCTTTTGCACATAATTATAAAATGTTATATAAAAAGAGTTTGCTTTTTCTGCTTGCTGTATTTTTTCTCTCTTTAAATCTTGCTGGTGCAATACAAGTCCAATTAAGCAAGGAATCCTATAATTCAGGAGAAACACTGATAGCAAGGCTTGATGCTGATTTTATAAGCTCTCCCTCATCAGATAATGTTTTTTTCTACAGGGGGCATGTTCTTGTAAACATGATTTATGATGCAGTATTCTCCAACAATACGCTGTTTATTTACGCAATAGTTCCTGATACTGCAAGAAATTATACAATTGCCGTAAAAAATATTAAATACCTGGAAAATGGCATTGTTAAAGAAACAGAAATAGCAAAGGATTTTGCAGTCTCTTCAGAAAAAGCAGATTTTTATGTAACACCCGGATTAATTCTAACAGGCGGGGATTTTAATATAAGGGCTGTAAGCAAAAAGGAGAACTATACGAGCATTAAAGCAAGCTTTCAGGGCATGAAACAAGATATTTCCCTATCTCCTTTTGGGTATAAAATCATAAGCCTCTCAGCAAAAAATATAGGCAGCTTTTCAATAATCTATCTTTCATTAGAAGGGGAGAAAACCAGCTATTCTGTCCCTGTTTTAGTTTATCCTGCAGCTCAAGCAACTGCAGATACGAGCGCAAATGAAACAAATGCCCCAGCTGCTAACATTTCCCAAGGCGCAAATGCCCCTGCTTCAAATTATACAAATGAAACAAATGCATCATCCAATGCTTCCCAAGAATCAAATTTATCTGGCAACGCATCAGCTCAATCAGAAATTCAGGCATATCAGGCTCAGGAAGCATTAAAGTTTAATCCAGACAGCATAACTGAATTAAGCCTGATTCAAGAGCAACTGCCGCTTATGCTTGCAATCTCTCTTATGAATCTGCACACAGAGGCAATCACTGGCATAAGCTTAAGCTATGACAAGGGGCTGGAAGGCATTATCTCTGTTGCTCCCGGCTTTATAGAAAGCATAGAGCCTGCATCAAGCCAGAATATTGAGCTTACACTGAAAAAGCTAGCAAAGGAAGGATTTTTCAATGGAAGCATATATGCAAAATCAGGGAATTTTTCAGCTGTTTTTTACCTTGAAATAAATATAACAAAAGATTATTCTACTCTTGGCTCCTTAGGACTTGCTACAGAAGAGACATGCAATATAGATTATGAAACACTTTGCCAGTCTAGCGAGTTTTGCGCAAATGCAACACAAAGGTATACTGCAGAGGGCATTTGCTGCCCTAAAGAAGGCGCTTGCAAGAAGCTGGAGGAGGAAAAGCCAAAAAGCTCAAGCAACAAAATTATAGGGTTTGTAATCCTGTTTTTAGTAATAATCATTGCCCTGCTCTTGTTTCTGAAATTTAAAAAAGCAAAGAAAAAAGAATTCTCAGATGTTTATAAAAAGGCAGAGGAAAAATATGCAAAAGAGCAAAGGGCATGAGGTTAGAGTGAGTTAAGAGTAAAAACAGAATTTGCGATGGCGGGAACGCCAGAGATTTTCTAGTTCAATTCTAGTATTATAGGGGGCACTTTTTGATTTTTGTAGTTCGTCGTAGGGTTGAGGGCAGACAAAAAAGAATAATTTATAAACATCTTTAAATAACTAATACCAATATGGGACTATATCGAGACGATACAATAGGTAAAATTATTGAGGGCGTTAATGAGAAATACTTCTTGCCAGATATACAAAGACCTTTTGTTTGGAAGCAAGAGCAAATATATGCTTTATTTGATTCTATAATGAGAGGTTACCCAATTAATACTTTCTTATTCTGGCAAATTAGCAAGGACTATCTAAAAGATAACAAAATAAAGAAATTTCCTTTTGTTAAGAATAATAAGGAAAGTAACACAGAAGATTTAACTTATAATAATTCAGAGTACTTTTTAGTATTAGATGGTCAGCAAAGAATTACTTCTCTTTTTATTGCCTTAAAAGGTTCTTATTTTGAGAGAAGGAAAGAAAAAGAATTATTTTTTAATGTTTTATCTGGAAAAGATGAAGATGAAGAGGGTTTACTTTTTGAATTCAAATTTTTAGATAAATTAAATAACGCATTTTTCTCGGAAAATGGCAAGGTTTGGTTAAATGTAAAAAGAGTATATGAATGTAAGAAAAGCGAAGATAAGATTGACATTCGAGAGGAAGTTTCTTCTAATGTTCAAGACAATAATGAAAGAAAATTAGTAGAGAGAAATATTGATGTTTTGTATGATAGATTAAAAAGTCAACAAATTCTTAATTTTTACCCAGAAGAAGAAAAAGACTACGATAAAGTTTTAGATATTTTTGTAAGAACTAATTCAGGTGGAACAAAATTAACATATTCCGATTTATTGTTTTCAACAATCAAACTTAAATGGAGAGAAGCAAGAGAAAATTTTGAATCATTATTGAGAGACATAAATGGAGAAGATTTTGACTTTGATACGGATTTTGTCTTAAAAACTTGCTTTGTATTTTTTGCACAAAATCAAAAAGATGTAAAATATAGTAGGAAAAATGTTGATGACGAATTAAAAATTAAGCAGATTATTGATAATTGGAAAAAAATTACAGATTCAATTAAAGTTGCAAGAGATTTACTTGCCCGAGGAAGAATAAATCATTCTAAACTTCTTACAAGTAATAATGCATTAATCCCCATAGCTTATTTTATCTATAAATATGATTTTAAGGCATTTGGAGATTCCAATCAAAAAAAAGTTATTTCTCCAGATACAGAAAACGAACTTAAAAATTTCTTATTATCTTCATTGCTAACAGGTCTTTTTGGTGGTCAAGCAGATACAATTTTATACTCCATCAAACAAGAAATCGACAATAAAAATAAAGAAATATTTCCATCAAAAGAGATAAAATCTTCTTTAATCAAACGAAATAAATCGTTAGATATAACTGAAGAATTTTTAGATAGTATCTCTTATCAAGATAAAAATAGCTATTTAATTTTAAATTTGTTGTATCCAAATATTGAATTAACAACGGCTTCAAAAACAAATTTACCAGAACAAGACCATTTATTTTCTAAGGATGAACTTAAAAATAATTCATACACTGATGAGGAGATAAACTCAATCTATAATATTAGATATCTAACTTCAACAAGTAATAAGAAAAAATCTAAGACTCCTTTCAAAGAATGGTATGAATCAATAACCGATGAAGAAAAGAAGATACATATAATTCCTCAAGGCGATTGGAACAGCGATAATTACAAAGACTTCATTAAAGAAAGAAGAAAATTAATTCTTGATAAAT
>JACOYM010000090.1 GCA_016181905.1 Candidatus Pacearchaeota archaeon
ATGAAAAAACAAAGAAAAGAGAAAGCCAAAGCGAATCTAATTTATCAAATTTGAATTTCCTTGAAATAGAATAAATTAAAATAAATGAACTTGTCATTGAAAAAATCCCAATAAAATACTGTGGAAACTCCCTACCAAAAATAGCAACAAATGGCATAAGGAAAATTGAAGAAAATGGACCAAAATTATGCCAGACAAACTTGAAGGTAGTACCTGAGCCAAGATTTTGCATCAGATATATGGTCTTCTGAAAGGCAATCCTATCAGTAAGCGTGTTTGTGTTTAAGCTAAAAGTCTTAAATGCAGATGCGACGAATCTTTTTTTTGTGAAGTTCCCACTCTCCTCTTTTGGCATATCGTATTGAATACTAGCAGGTTTATATGCTTTTCTATTCTTCAAGATATAAATTGACTTTTTATGCAGCATCGACTTATTGTGCAAAGCCAAAATTAACCGCAAGATTTAAAAACCTTATTTTTATAGCTTTTAGTATTGTAAAGTTGTTAAAGCAAATCCTGCTAAACCCTTCACTAAATTTTTTAAAATGCATATTCTACAGCCAAAACACTCAAAATTAAGCCAAAAGGATAGTGAAGAACTCTTAAAAAAGTATAATATTTCTCTTGCGCAGCTGCCAAAAATAGACAGCGAAGATGCTGCTTTGCCAGAAGGCTGCAAGAAAGGGGACATTATAAAGATAGAAAGGAAAGAAGGCGACAAAATTAATCTATATTTCCGCGTTGTTGTCTAAAGAATTTCTATCAAAAAACTCCAGAAAGACCCAAAATGAACAAAGAAAACAAAAGAAGATTAATTGTGAAAAAATACCTTGAACAGCACTCACTTGTGGAATCAAACATTGTTTCTTTCAATGACTTTATTGAGAACAGGATGCAGAGCATTGTCGACGAGCTTTCCAAAGGCCTCAAAAATGAAGATGTTGAGATTAAGCTTGGCAAGATAAAGGTAGAAAAGCCAAACATAAATGAGGCTGATGGCGCTATGCATGCTATAATGCCGACAGAAGCCAGGCTGAGAAATTTAACATATTCTGCGCCTGTTTTTCTTGAGATGACTATGAGGCAGGGCGGGCAGAGCGAGACGCATAATGTTGAGATTGGCAGAATCCCTATTATGGTAAAGAGCAGCGCCTGCAATATAGCCGGAATGAAAAGGGAGCAGTTGGAGGAGAATTATATTGACCCTTTAGACCCTGGGGGGTATTTCATTGTAAATGGAAATGAAAGGGCAATGGTGATGATTGAGGATTTAGCAGCAAACCAGCCATTTATTGAAAAGTCATCCCAGAAAGTATTAATGCTGAGATTATTCTCCAAAAGAGGAGCTTACAGAATTCCTGTCTCTATACTTGAATCAAAGGACGGGCTGATAGAGATTTCATTCAGCAGATTCAAGAATATTCCTGCAATCTTAATGCTTAAGGCGCTTGACATGATAAAAGAGGCAGACATTGCAAAGGCAATAGGAAAGGAAACAGACATCACTATTGTAAACCTGTATGAATTTGCTGATATTCATACTGCAGAAGATGCAATGATGAAGATAGCAGAACAGACATCCCTTGAAGGGACAAAAAAGGAGGTGCTGGACAGGGTAAAGCAAAGGATTGATTCATATTTCCTGCCGCACATAGGAATAGAGAAGTCAAACAGGATTGAGAAGGCCACAACACTCTGCAAACTAATAAAACAATTCCTTATTGCGAAAGAAAACCCTGAAATAAGAACAGACAAGGACCATTATTCAAACAAGAGAGTCAGGTTGTCAGGAGATTTGATGGTTGATTTGTTTAGGGTGAACTTAAACATACTTATAAGGGACATACAATACACCCTGCAGAAGATTGCAAGAAGGAAGAAATTCTACAGCATGAAAACAATCGCAAAATCTACGCTTTTTACGCACCGCATAGAATCTGCAATAGCAACAGGGAATTGGATAGGCGAGAAGACAGGGGTTACACAGAATATGGACAAGACAAACTGCTTTGCTATTCTCTCGCAGCTGCAGAGAGTGGCAAGCACATTAACAGGAGAGCAGGAAAACTTCCCCGCAAGAACACTGCATCCTACGCACTATGGAAGATTCTGCCCTATTGAAACCCCTGAAGGAACAGAAATCGGATTAAGAAAAAATCTTGCATTGCTTGCAAGGATATCAACATTTGCCCATCTTGATGAGAATCTTTTCTTAAAGACAATTGAAAAGCTTGGCTTGAATAAGGAAGGTGGGAATGCAGATGTATTCTTCAATGGAAGGTTTATTGGATATGCGGATGAGCCTTTTAATTTCGCTAGGGCAGTAAGAGAAAAGAGAAGAAAAAATGAGCTGCCTATAGAGCTAAGCGTGATGCATGATAAATACCTGAATGCAGTAAATATATCAACAGACACAGGAAGGGTGCTCAGGCCCCTTATCATAGTTGAGAATGGCGTTAAGAAAATAAAGGATGAGCATATTGTTTTGCTGGAGCAGGGCAAGTTAAACTGGAACAGCTTTCTTAAAGAGGGAGTTATAGAATATCTGGATGCTGCTGAGGAAGAGAATGCCTTTGTTGCATTAAATGAAGATGACATAACACCAGAGCACACCCACCTTGAAATAGACAGCATAGACTTTCTTGGGGTTGTGACATCTCTTGTGCCGTATGGGGACCATGACCAGTCTTCAAGGCTGAACAGGGGAAGCAAGACGCAAAAACAATCTCTTGGGATATATGCTGCAAACTTCCATTCGAGAATAGACACAGATGTCAGCATACTTCACTATCCGCAAAAGCCCATTGTAAGAAGCTTTGTTTATGACAAGATAAATGCCTATCCTTCAGGGCAGAATCTTGTTGTCGCAGTAATGACTTATGAAGGATATAACATGGAGGATGCATTAATATTAAACAAGGGCAGTGTTGAAAGAGGCACAGGAAGAAGCACATATTTCAGGCCGCATTCATCCACAGAATTGCACTATCCAGGAGGATTGGCTGATGAGATATGCATTCCAAGCAAGGATACTGGGGGATATCGAACAGAAGCAGCCTACAGATTTCTTGAAGATGATGGAATAGCATACCCCGAAGCATACATGCAGGAGGGAGAGGTTGTTATTGGCAAGATATCCCCTCCAAAATTCCTTTCTGAGGCAAGGGAGATAACAATAAAGACAAAGAAAGAGAGCAGCGCTGTCATAAAGCAGGAGGAGAGAGGCATTGTTGATGGTGTTTTCATAACAAATGACAAGGAGGGAAACAAGATTGTTCATATAAGAATAAGGGACCCGAGAATTCCCGAGCTTGGAGATAAGTTTTCAACATCTCACGGGCAAAAGGGGGTTATAGGAATGATTGTCCCTGAGCAGGATATTCCATTTACAGCAAGAGGCGTAAGGCCTGACCTGATTTTCAATCCGCACAGCATACCTGGAAGAATGACTGTCGGCTATCTGCTTGAGCTTCTTGCCGGCAAGGTAGGAAGTGTTTCAGGAAGAATAATTGATGGAACATCATTCTCAGGAGAGCCAGGAGAGAAGCTTGAGAAAACACTGCAAGAGTTTGGGTTTAGATATGATGGAAAAGAAACAATGTATGACGGAATAACAGGAAAGCAGATGAAGGCAAAGATATACATCGGGAACATGTATTACATGAAACTGAAATACATGGTGTCAAACAAGATGCATGTAAGGGCTTCTGGAAAAGTGGCATTATTGACAAGGCAGCCTGTTGAAGGAAGGTCAAGAGGCGGGGCATTGCGTTTGGGAGAGATGGAACAGCAGGCGCTTGTAGCTCATGGAGCATCACTTCTGTTAAAGGAGAGATATGATTCAGACAAGATTGTTTTGTATGTATGCTCAAAATGCGGAGCAATGGGGGTAAGGGATAACATAAGGAACAGGCTTATCTGCCCGTTATGCAATTCAACAGAAATCGAGCCTGTTGAAATCTCATATGCATTCAAGCTGCTGCTTGAGGAATTAATGAGCCTGCACATACTCACGCATTTTGACTTAAAGAATAAATATGAATAAAATAAAAAATGGAAGTAATAAGAAAACAGGTTAAGGCATTAAGCTTTTCATTGCTTAGCCCAGAGCAGATAAAAAGAATCAGCGCGGCAAAGATTGTCACGCCAGAGCTTTATGATGTGGATGGCTACCCTGTTGATGGCGGATTGATGGATTTGAAGCTTGGCGCAATTGACCCAGGGGTCAGGTGCAGGACTTGCGGCGGAAGGCTGAAAGAGTGTTTAGGGCATCCTGGCAGCATTGATTTGGCGAGGGCGGTATTGCACCTAAAATATGTTCCTGTCATATACATGCTGTTAAGAAGCGTCTGCCAGACATGCGGAAAGATACTGCTAAAAGAAGAGGATGCAAAGAAATACACAATAGCTGAAAGAATCAAGAAAGCAAAGGACGTGAAAAAATGCCCTCATTGCAATGCAAGCCAAGAAAAGGTAAAGCTTGACAAGCCAACAACATTTCATTTAGGCAAGAGAAGGATATTCCCCACTGAGATAAGAGAGTTTTTGGCGAAGGTTAGTGATGAGGATATTCAGTTGTTTGGGATAAACCCAAAGACAGCCAGGCCTGAATGGGCGGTTTTGACACTGCTTCTTGTGCCGCCTGTCACAGTAAGGCCAAGCATCACTCTTGAAACAGGAGAGAGAAGCGAGGATGACTTGACGCACAAGCTAAGCGACATAATAAGGGCCAACCAGAGATTATGGGAAAACCTGAATGCGGGCGCGCCCGAGGTTATAATAGAGGATTTGTGGGACTTGCTGCAATATCATGTCACAACATTCTTTGATAATACAATAACAAGAATTCCTCCTGCAAGGCACAGAAGCGGGCAGCCGCTTAAGACAATAACAGAGAGAATAAAAGGAAAAGAGGGAAGAATAAGGCACAATCTAGCGGGGAAGAGGGTAAACTTCAGCAGCAGAACAGTCATTTCCCCTGACCCTTACCTGAAAATTAATGAGATTGGGGTGCCTCTTGAGATAGCCAAGGTAATAACTGTGAGTGAATCTGTTACAACCAAAAATATAGAAATGATGAAGAAGCTGATTCAGAGCGAGGAATATCCTGCAGCAAACTACATAATCAGGCCTGATGGGAAAAGAAAGAGAATTGCCCCTGACCTGAAAGAAGAGATTATAGAGGAGATTCAGCCCGGATACAAGGTTGAAAGGCATTTGCAAGAGGGAGATATTGTATTGTTTAACAGGCACCCAAGCCTTCACAGGCTGAGCCTCATGGCGCACTATGTAAGGGTGCTGCCATACAGAACATTTAGGATGCATCCTTCAGTAACTGTTCCTTATAATGCAGATTTTGACGGCGATGAAATGAATATACACTCGCCGCAAACAGAAGAGGCAAGGGCAGAAGCCCAAATACTCCTTGATGTCAAAAAGAACCTTATGTCCCCAAAAAACAACTCAAACATGATTGGCTGCATTTCAGATGCCATAACAGGAAATTATCTTTTAACATCGCTTGCGAATATCCCAAAAGAACAGGCATCCCAAATGTTATTTGAATCAGGAATTGACTCGTCATTCAGCAAGAAATCCATTGATGGAAAGGAGGTTTTCTCTGAAACACTCCCTAAAATAAACTTCTCTTCCAAAACAAAGGCGTGCACTGGAAAGGACTGCAAGTATTTTGAAAATTGCAAGAAAGAAGCATGCCCTGATGAGGCTTATTTAAGCATAAAGGACGGGAAAATGGCAAGCGGATTGATTGATGTCAATGCATTCGGTGTGGAGAATGGTGTTTTGATAAAGCTGATTGATGAGAAGCTAGGAAGGGACAGCGCAATTGAAACAATAAAAAGGGTGTTCACTCTCGGGACAAAGTATCTCTCAAGAACCGGGCTGACAATCTCTCTTGAAGATTTGAAGGTTAATGAGAATGTAGCTAAACAAAGCGAAGATATAATCAAAGATGCTGAAAATAAAACAAAAGAAACAATAGACTCTTATTATAACGGCACACTTGAGATAATCCCTGGCAAGACAAGGGAAGACTCAAGGGAGATAAAGATTCTTCAAACACTAAACAGCGTAAGAACAAAGATTGGCAAGATAGTAAAAAAAGAATTTCCTAAAGAAAATTCTGTAAACAGCATGATAATCTCAGGGGCAGGAGGAAATATACTCAATGTAATACAGATGGCTTGCTGTGTCGGGCAGCAGGCTCTTTGGGCAAAAAGGATTAATCTGGGGTATACAAACAGGACATTGTCATTCTTTAAAGAGCATGACCTTTCTCCAAGCGCAAAGGGATTTATATACTCTTCATTTATAAAAGGGCTGAGCCCTAAGGAGTTTTTCTTTGGGGCAATCACAGGAAGGGATGCTCTCATGGATACTGCATTGAGAACGCCTAAATCAGGGTATCTTTACAGAAGGCTTGCAAATGCGCTGCAGGACCTGAAGATTGAATATGACGGGACAGTAAGGGACGCTTCTGAGAACATAGTGCAGTTGGTCTATGGCGATGACGGCATAGATGTTTCTGAAAAGCATAAGTCAGGCAAGGTTTCGCCTGGAGAGGCAATCGGCATTATTACTGCCCAGAGTTTTGGCGAGCCGTCAACACAAATGGCGCTTAATGTATTCCACTTTGCAGGCGTTCAGGAGATGCAGATTACACTTGGATTGCCGCGCTTGATAGAGATATTTGACTCAAGAAGAAAGCCTTCCACGCCCCTGATGGAGATTCACCTTGACAAAGAGCATAACAATGAAAAGGATGCAAGAGTCATAGCTGAGAAGATTAAAGAAGTAAAACTAAAAGATATAGCCTCTGAAATCAAGATAGACTTTGGTGAAAAGAAGGTTGAGATATATCTTGACAAAGATTCTGTAAGACAGACGCATATATCTGCAGAGACCATAGCTGAAAGATTGAATGACAAGGGATTTAAAGCCAAGCTGAAAGGCGAGGTGATTTCCCTGAGCATGCCTGAGCTTTCATTTAAGGAGATTTACAAGCAAAAGGAGAAGATAAAGAATACCAATATATCCGGGGTAAAGGGAATAGAGCAGGTATTGGTTGTGAAAAGGGAGGCTAATTATGTAATACTTACTTCTGGAACAAATCTGAAGGAAATGCTGGAATTTAAAGGCGTTAACAAAGAAAAAACAGTGACAAATGACATACATGAAATTGCTGAAGTGCTGGGGATAGAGGCTACAAGGAATGCGGTAATGAATGAGGTAAAAAAGGTAATAGAGCCGCAGGGGCTTGACATAGATGAGAGGCATATAAAGCTTGTTTCTGATGCAATGTGCGCTTCAGGGTTTGTAAAGGGCATCACAAGAATGGGGATAATATCTGACAAATCCTCCATACTTGCCAGGGCAAGCTTTGAGACGCCTGTAAAGCATTTTGTCAATGCAACAATAAAAGCCAACAAAGATGAGCTTGCAAGTGTTGTGGAGAACATAATATTAAACCAGCCAGTGCCTGTTGGAACAGGGCTTCCCGGCCTGCTTGTTGAGATTACAGGAAGCCTGGCCCAGAAAGAAAAAGGCGGAAAGGAAAAGAAGGAATAGATAGATTTAACTAATAAACTTATTGTGATGCTATGATTTATTAAAATGATTGAAGATATAAAAGAAGCAATGAAAGAGAAAAGGGCTGTGCCTGGCATTCGTGAATGCATAAAGAATATCGGCAAGATTGAAAAGATATTTTTAAGCAGTGATGCAAGGCAGGAGACAGAAGAGAGAATAAAAAAAGCCATAATCAATGCCAAGAGCAATGCTAATTGCGAGAGGCTTGGCATGGGAAAAGAGGACATCTCAAAAAAGCTGGCGCTTAATTTCTCGTGCGAGGTTTTTTCTATATGCCAAAAACCCCTGGTCAGGGGGCAAGGGGATTTGAAAGGCAGGAAAGATATAAAAAAGGAAAAAACTAGGGCAGATAAAGAAAAGAAGCAGGGCGAAGAATAGAAAGGCAAAATGGACAAGATAATTGATATGAAGTTTATGAGGTACCTGAACCTGTTTGAAAGAGTCAGCAGGGTAAGCACTAAGAACTGCTCAATGTACAACTCAAACATAATATTCTTTGTTGAGCAAAGGGATGTGCCAAAGGCTATTGGCGAAGATGGCAGAAATATCAGAAGAATCGGCGAGATATTAAACAAAAAGGTAAGGGTCGTGGCGCTGCCAGCAGAGAAAAGGGATATGCCAAGGTTTATTGAAGCCATAATCTATCCTGTAAAATTCAGGGGGATTGAGATAAATGATTCAGAAATCATTATTAATGCGGGAAGGCTGAGCAAGGCATCGCTGATAGGCAGGAATAGGGCAAGGCTTGATGAACTGCAGAAGATAGCTAAAGAATACCTGAATAAATCTGTAAAGATTGTCTGATAGGACAGAGATAGTTTTAAAAATACTTTTTTATCACTATATTGAACTACTAAATTAAATACATACAAAATTATAATATGGGCTTAATGAGCGCAAGAAAATTGAAGAAGGCAAGAAAAAAGCTTAGATGGAACAACAGGAAGTACAAGGTTAAGAAGCTTGGGCTATTTGAAAAATCTGACCCATTAAAGGGGAAAAACCAGGCAAAGGGAATTGTGCTGAGCAAGGTGCAAAAAGAGGCAAAACAGCCGAACTCTGCCATGAGAAAATGCTGCAGGGTTCAGTTGATTAAGAATTCATAGACGAGCATGATGAAGTCATCATAGAAAGGATAGGCGGAAAGCAGGGCAGAAGCAAGGGTGATATTCCAGGAGTCAGGTTTCAGGTTATAAAGGTAAATGACCAGCCCCTCAGGTTATTGGTTAAGGGCAAGATAGAAAAGGGAAGGAGATAAAATGAAAGCAGAAATGAATTATCTAGAAGTGGAAGCAGACTGGCATTGCTACCGGAATAGGGCAAATGAAGAAGAATTAGGCTCTTTTTTAAAAGGGGATATTGAAGAGAGGGTGAATGTTTTAAAAAAGCTTAAGCCAAAAGAGTACATAGTTATAAAAGAAATTAGAGCAGACCAAAATCAAAGAATATTAGAAGCATATTTAGATGAGCTAAAAGAAAAAGGATTAGAGATTAGCAAATTTGGTGAATGCAAAACAAAATATAATTTCATAATTACCCAACCAAAAGAAGTTTGGCAGGATACAGATAGAAAATTAGTAATATTCAGGAGATAAAAATGCTAATGAAAATATTTAACATATATGACATAAGCATGGTTAAAGTAGATGACCCTGGCTTAAAGAGATATATTAATCTTGACGCCAAGCTTATATTGAAAAGCCATGGAAGGGCAAGGGAGAGGTTCAGCAAGGCAAAGGTGAATATTGTTGAAAGGCTTGCTAATCTTGTGGCAGTTCCAGGGCACAGGGGCAAGAAGCATAAAATAATCAAGAGTGATGCAAGCGGGAAATACAGCAGGAATGTGAAGGTTGTCCTTGAGGCATTCAAAATACTTGAGAAGAATGGAAATCCTGTCCAGATTTTTGTCAAGGGAATAGAAAATTCCTCTCCCAGGGATGAAGTAACAGTCATAGAGTATGGCGGGGCAAGATACCCCCAGGCTGTTGATATCTCGCCATCAAGAAGATTAAGCCTTGCCTTGAGGAATATTGTTCATGGCGCAAGCGACAAGGCATTCAACAAGAAGAAAAGGATGTCAGAGGCGCTTGCTTCTGAGATATTGCTTGCTAGCCAGAATTCTCCTGAGAGCTTTGCTGTGCAGAAAAGGTATGAGACAGAAAAGCAGGCTGATGCGGCGAGGTAAGGATAAATTTCTATTTATGTTAATTTCAGTTGAATTTTCACTTAATATAGCAAGCTTAGAACACCTCATTTTCATGATATCGCATAAAATAACTAATTATAAAAATTTATCTAGATAAGAGGATTCTCCACTCTAAAAAATACTTTGATAACACAGAAATTGATACTCTTTTATGAAAATTTAATAAAATATCTCGTTCGTTTTTCTGACATATTTTAAGATGATATTTCTATTTTTATTTTTAAAAGGACTATACCCTACATCTAGATTATTAAAACAATCTTCGTGAGGACTATGGATGACATATTCTGCTTTTGCTATTGAAATTGCCCCGGGTTCAACCAAAACAACCCAAGATTCAGGAAATTCTGCTATATCTTTAGGGTCAATTTCTCCAGATTTTCTATATTTTACTTCTATAAGATAAGCACGATTTGTTTCTTTATCAACTATCAAAAAATCTGGAATACTTCTAATTAACTCTCCTGCCTGACCTCTTAACAAATTATCTCTCTTTGCAAATTGGGGTAATATGTGCTCGTAACCGAATGGAACAACAAGAAATCCCAAATCTTCCATCATCTCCTTAACTAAATTTTCAGAATTTTCTTTAACTGCAGTTTTATACCTGTCAAATTCTCCATATTTCATGATACTATAAGCTGAGTGAAGCTTAAAAATTTGACTCTTTGGTTTTCCCGAGGCATCATTGCAATAAAATGTAATCCGCAAGTATTTGGGGGAATGAACATCAATCGCATTCTCTTCCCTCTTTACTTTTTCTGAAAATTAGTTTTTGTCCCGCATTCCGGGCAGAATTTTTCCTCGCCTGAGAGAATAGATTTGCAGTTTTCGCATGCTGGCTGTTCCTTTTTCCTCTCTATTATTGTCTTGTAATTTGCCTTTCCTCCAGACACCAGCCTTGAAAAGGCATCCTCCACAGATTCTACTGACTGCAATCTCCTCAAATCAAGACAGCTGCCCATTGCATGAACACCTAAGGTTTTCTTTGCTAACTTTCCATTTATTTAGTATTTATCTTAATCTGTTTTTTTATTTTTAAATCTTTTTATGAATTTAGCCCCCTGCAAAAAGATGACTAAACAAATTTCCTCGCCTTCTTCAGCGATATCCTCGGATGAGCCTTTCTTTCAAGTGCTTTTTTAGCGGGGTAACCTAACTGGATTCCAGAGATTAATTGATATGTTAATGGAATTTTAAATTCTTTGTAGAACTCATTTTTTAGTTTATCAAAATTCATAAGAAATTTAATTCCGTCTTTCACTCTGGTTCCCAGCCCTTTTTCATGGGCAATTAACAGAAAATTTTGCATTGCCATTGCAGAACTTGTCTTGACAGAGTCATCTGCAATTTTTTCTATTTGTTTGTTTTTAGCAAATTTGATTGCTTGTGAAAATAATGGCGCATTATAGGGCCTTGCAAATACTAAAATATATGCCGGAGCTTCATCAAATTTACCATAATTGGAGAAAAAACTTAATAGCCGGGCATAAATACTGCCCATAATCTTATGTTCCTTCTTTAAGGACTGGTTTGTATATTCATATCCTTTCTGAATATAGGAGTTTAGCTTCTCTTTTGATTTTTTCGTATGAAAAACTAAAAAAAACCATGGTTGCGTATTACAACTTGAGGGCGCATAACCAGAAACAGAAATTAGCTCGTCTATTAATTCAAGAGGAACTTTTTTGCCAGTGAAGGAAGAAATGCTCCTTCTATTCTTGATTATGTTTTTTATCATTGCATGCTTATAGGCCCAGCTTTTTATAAACTCTTCGCCGGCTATAGCAAATGACATTAATTTTTTGCCGATTTTTATGTTATTTCCTATTCGGCAAAGGCGCTTTTTGGCAGATTATCTGCGCCCTTTAGCTAAGGCTCGCGCCCTCGGAGCGTATGCCCTTGTCTTCCATACCTTTTAGTTCTCTAATCCCCTTTGCAAGTTTTAATTTCCTGCATGCGCTCTTTTGTATTTGGTCAGCCCTTTGTCTGCTTAATTTAAAATGATTGCTTGCCTCTTCAAATGTCTTGTCGTAACCATCCCTTAAATACATATAGTTAATTACCTCTTTTTCCTGCTTAGTTAATGAACTATTTGCAACTATAAGTGGAAGTTTCTCTTTTAGAATATTCTTATCTGCTATTTCATCCTGCATAATTAATCTTTCATCTTTGATTAAAATGCCAAACTCCCCCTCTCCATCTTCTCCTACCGGCTCATTAAAGGAAATAGGCTGCCTAATTATCTTTTGTATGTTATATACCTGGTCAATTGATACCTTCATTTCTTTGGCAATTTCTTTGGCTGCAGGAGTATCTTCAGATTGTTGAGTTAGTTTTTCATAAGCTTTTTTGTATTTACATATCAATTCCCACATATGAATGGGGATTGTTACATCTTCCCGAATATTATACACCCCCCTAATGATTTTTTGCATAATCCACCAAGGCGCATATGTGCTAAATTTATATCCTTTTTTGTAATCAAACTGGTCAACTGCTGTCATCAAGCCGAGATTTCCTTCTTCAATAAGCTCATCAAAAGAATAATTATACCGCATAAAGCCTTTGGCAACAGAAACAACAAGCCTCAAATTAGCTTCAATCATGTCATTCATGTATCCTTGCCTCTTTTTTTGAGCAAGCCTTAAATTTTCCACAAAATTGGCATATTCTTTTCGATTTTCTGAATGCCCATTAGAACTATGTTTCTTTTCAGCGACAGAATTTGCATATTCTTTTTGATTTTTTGAATGCTTATTTAAACTATTGCTCTTTTCAGCGACAGAATTTATAATATCATCTATTGATTCTGTTTTTAATGGAATCTCTTTTAAAATGTTTAATATCCCCTCTTTTATCTCTGCAATCTTTTCTTCTGAATTTTTATGTTTATCTTTATATTCTTTCAATTCAATTATTCTTTTATTTCTTCTCCTTATCCTATTTAATTGTTTTTTAGTTTCCTCGCAAAGCCTTTCCCACCTCTCAGCCCTGTAAAATCTTGATGCGCCCCCGTTAGATGCAAACCCTGATATCTTGTCTATGCAATGCTCAAGGTCATAATCAAT
Source organism: Candidatus Pacearchaeota archaeon (assembly GCA_016181905.1). GTDB lineage: Archaea > Nanobdellota > Nanobdellia > Pacearchaeales > GW2011-AR1 > JACOYM01. The sequence goes on from JACOYM010000090.1 coordinate 12,886, forward strand.
TAACAGGCTTAATATTCTCTCTTTTGCATATTCTTTGTTTTTGGCTATCTCAATCTCTTCATCTTTAGTTAGAAGGGGGATTCTGCCTATGCTGTTTAGGTATGTTCTAATGGGATTGTATGGTGAATCGCCCATCTTATTCCCCCCATCATAAGAAGGCCTGATTAAACCGCCATTATCCCCCTCATTTGATGTTAAGATATTTTCCAAACCTGCATTTGCATAA
>JACOYM010000091.1 GCA_016181905.1 Candidatus Pacearchaeota archaeon
AAAGAGGAAATATCAATGTCGTTGAGTATAATTAGAGGCATCAAAAGATTTAAATCCACCGCTATTTTTTAAATTACATGGAAAAAGAACAGGCTATTTCTAAGGAAGAAGAGAAAAAAGCGATTAAAGAGAATGAAGAGGGCAGTATAAATGCGAATAACAAGGATGATAGCAAAGAGGAAGAAAAAAAGGAAAAGGAAGATGAAAAGGAAAAAACTTCCAAACACAAAAAGGGCAAGGATGAGAAGAGGAAAACAATATTAGACATGATAAAATTTGTTGTTCCAGGCACTTCTTTGAGAAATGCTGTAATTAACATTGTTAAGGGGGGCCATGGCGCGCTGATTGTTCTCGGCTCTTCTAAGATGCAAGAGCTTTTTGAAGGCGGCTTCAGGGTAAATTGCAGGTTTACAGAGCAGAGGCTTACAGAGCTTAGCAAAATGGATGGCGCTATAATCTTATCTGATGACTTGAAGAGAATACTTTACGCAAATACGCTTCTTATCCCAAGCACAGAGATTGCAACGGATGAAACAGGAACCAGGCATAAGGCTGCTGAAAGGACGGCGAAACAGGCAGAGACATTTGTTATTGCCATATCAGAGAGGAGGAAGCAGACGACTTTATACTACAAGGACCAGAGGCATGTTTTGAAGGACTCAGACGAGATTTTGAGAAGAGCGACAGAAACCTTGCAGATACTTGAAAAAGAAAGGGATGTTTTTGAGAACCTTATGAATAATTTCAATATACTTGAGATAACAAATCTTGTTTATGCAAGGGATGTTTGTTCTTTGCTGCAGAAGATAGAGGTCATTATCAGGATGGAGAAGGTGATAAAAAGATACCTGCTTGAGATGGGCAATGAAGGCATTATTGTAAAGATGCGCCTGAAGGAGCTTGTTAAGAATATTGAGAAGGAAGGAGGGATATTGCTGAAGGATTATGCGCCCTCAAATCAAAAGAGGCTTAATACTATTTTGTCGCACTTGAATTATGAAGGGCTTCTTGATATTGAAACACTCTCGCGCTTGTTGTTTGAGATGCATCCTGATGACACAATAGCCCCAAGGGGATACAGGATGCTAAACAAGACAAATCTTGCTAAAGGAGAGCTGAAAAATATAATAAATTATTTTGGAAATCTTAACCTGATATTGAATGCAAACCTGCAGCAGCTAAAAGAGGCGCTGAAAAGCGAGAAAAGGGCAGAGACATTGCAGAAAGAGCTGTCTTCTGTCAAGGAACAACTGCTTACCGGGAGGAAAATCTGAGATGCTGTCTGCTGCCCAGAGTGAAAAGATGGTTGAGCATTTAGAAAAAGCGCAGAATCCTCTTTTCTTTTTTGATAATGATATTGATGGATTGGCATCTTTCTTGATTTTGAGAAGATATGCCAACAGAGGCAAGGGGGTGGCAATAAAGTCATTTCCTGAGCTAGATGCAAGTTATGCAAGGAAGATTAATGAATTGAATGCTGATTATGTTTTTGTGCTGGACAAGCCGAGGATTGATGAGGGGTTCCTGAAAGAAGCATTAAGGATGAATATCCCGGTTGTGTGGCTTGACCATCATAATATAGATAATGACCATGGCAATGAAAAGATATATGAAGCCCTTGAAAAAGCATATGAGAATCTTTATATCTATAATCCCGCAAGGGACAATATTGAGCAGTCAGAGCCTGTGTCATACCTAGCATATAAGGTAACTAAAAGAAAGGAGGACATGTGGGTTTCTATGATGGGCTGCATTAGTGACGGATTTATGCCAGAATTTGCCGGCGAGTTCAAAAAACAATACCCTGATTTATGGGGGGATGTGAAGACAGCTTTTCAGGGCATTTATGGGACAGAGTTTGGCAGGATTATAATAATGCTGAGCTTTGCGCTTAAAGACAGGACAAGCGAGGTCGTAAAGACACTTAAATTTTTGATTAATGCAAAATCACCTTATGATATAAGGGAGGAGAATAATAATACATATCACATAATAAACAGGTATGAGCAGATAAACAAGAAGTATCAGGTTCTTTTGGGAAAGGCAAAAATAATAGGGCAGGAACATTCCAATCTGCTTTATTTTCAGTATGGCGGGGATTTCAGCTTAAGCGCAGACATTGCGAATGAGCTGTTTTACAGGTTTCCAGGCAAGGTTATTGTTGTTGCGTATATAAAAGGCACAAATGCAAACGTTTCCCTTAGGGGAAATATAGATATCAGAAAACTGACATTGAATGCAATAAAGGGCATAGAAGGCGCCACAGGGGGCGGGCATGAGCATGCCTGTGGGGCAAAGATACCTGTTGAGGAGCTGCTTAAGTTCAGGAATAATTTGGAGAAGGCGATTAAATAGTTGAGTTTGAGCTTGTTTGGTTAATGCAAGCGCCGTTGCTGCATCCAGCAGGGCATTTATACACCTTTGTTGCCATGTTGTTTTTCAGGCAGTATCTTTCAATGATATTTTTTGAATTTCCAGAGCACGAATCTGCATAAGCCTTGCAGCTAAGCCTGTTGCACATAGTTAAATTGCCTAAAACATTATAATTTAACCCGCCATCAGAGTCTGTGCAGTTATTTCTATTTATGGGGAAAGCCGCCTTTCCCGTAATCTTGTCAAAGAATTCCCTGAATGAAAAGGCAGAGGTAAATGCAAGGGAGAAAAATGATGCTGTAATAATTGCAACAAAAAATAAAGCGAGTGTTCTTTTGTTCATATTAACCTCTTTTTTAATGTATTTATATAACAAAACAAGCTTATAAATTCTTGCAAATATCGACAGAAACTGCAGAATTATAATTAATATCAAAAAAACCTTCTCGTCTTACCACTAAAGTGTGTGGTTTGTTCGTGGGGTTTGTTCGTGGGGTTTTTAGGATGCTCAGAAAAATCTGATAGTTGCTTTGCAACTATCTGCTGTCTAAAGACAGCAGTTTATTTTTCTGACATTATAACCGCCAAAAACACCTATAATAAAATATAAAAGCCTTATTTATCTAATGTTATTGTAAAAAAAGGTTTGGTGTTTAAAAATGCTGTATTCAGAATTGGCGGGGTTTTATGAAAGGCTTGAGAAGACAAGCAAAAGGCTTGAGAAAACAGAGATTCTTTCAGAGTTGCTGCAAAATCTGAAGCACGAGAAGGACAAATCAATTATTTACCTGGTTAAGGGAAGGATTTTTCCTGATTATGACAGCAGGGAGATGGGCATTTCCTCGCAGCTGGCAATAAAGTCTATTTCAAAGGCTATGGGCATTTCTGCGGGTGAGATAGTAAAAAAATGGAAATCTATCGGGGATTTAGGAAAAGTCGCAGAGGATATTACAGCAAAAAAGAAACAGGCAACATTGTCAGGGGGGACAAGGCTTACAACAGAAAAGGTTCTGGAGAATTTAAAAAAACTGCCCGGGATGCAGGGCAAGGGGGCAGTTGAAAAAAAGATTTCCCTGATTGCAGAGCTTTTATCGACAGCTTCTCCTTTAGAGGCGAGGTATATCGTGAGAACACTGCTTGGCGATTTGAGGGTTGGGGCAGGGGAGGGTGTTTTAAGAGACGCGATTGTATGGGCATGCTTAAATAAAGAGGAAAAGGAAAATTATGTTTTGGTTCAGGAGGCTTATGATAAGGCAACAGATTTTGCCCTTGTTTTTGAGCAGGCATGCCGAGGGAGAGAAGCATTGCAGGAAACAGAGCTGGCTCCTGGCAGGCCTGTAAAGGTCATGCTTTTCTTGAAGGTTAAGGACATAAAAGAGGCATTTGAGACTGTTGGCAAGCCTCTGGCTGCTGAAATGAAATATGATGGGTTCAGAATGCTGATAAACAAGGACGAGAATGGGCAGATTAGGATATTCACAAGAAGGCTGGATGATGTTACAAAGCAATTTCCTGAGGTTAAAGAATACACAAAGAGATATGTTAAAGCAGACAGCTTTATTCTTGACGGGGAGGCTGTTGGATTTAATGCTAAAACAAGGAGGTATATGCCATTTCAGGAAATATCGCAGAGGATAAGGAGAAAATATGACATTGAAAAGATGGCCAAGGAGCTGCCTATTGAAATAAACATCTTTGATATTCTTTATTATAATGGAAAAAGCCTGATTAAAGAGCCGTTTAAAAGCAGGAGGGAAATTCTTGAGAAGATTGTGAAAGGAAAAAGATGGCAGCTTGTCCTGGCTGAGCAGATAATAAGCGGCAAAGAGGAAGAGATTGAAAAGTTCTATAAAAAAGCCCTTGCCGAAGGGGAGGAGGGAATTATGCTGAAAAAACTTGATGCTCCTTACAAGCCTGGCGCAAGGGTCGGGTATGGCGTTAAGCTGAAGCCCGAGGAAAATGATTTTGACCTTGTGATTGTTAAGGCAGAATATGGAACAGGCAAGAGGGCAGGCTGGCTGACAAGCTATACAGTTGCATGCCAGCAAGATGGAAAACTGCTTGAGACAGGAAAGGTGTCAACAGGGCTGAAGGAGAAGGAAGAGGAAGGGTTAAGTTTCATGGAGATAACAAAGAAACTGAAGCCTTTGATAACAGGCGAGAAAGGCAGGGAAGTTTCTGTGAAGCCCGAGCTTGTTGTTACAGTCACATACCAGAATATACAAAAATCCCCAACATACAGCTCAGGGTATGCATTAAGGTTTCCAAGATTTACAAGGCTGAGGCCTGACAGAAGCGCCAGGGATATTGCATTCTTAAGCGAGGTTGAAAAAGAGGCCAAGAGACAGGTCAGGAAATAGAAACAGACAACTTATCTAAGAAGCAGACAGGAAGTTTCAAGGCAGAATGAGTTACTGCTTAAAGCTTTGGTTTACAATTTGTGTATTATTGGGAGATATTTTTGATTAATAGGAAGATAATTAAATCTGACTTCTCTATAAAAATAATGATAGACAAGCAGAAATTAAAAATAAATCAAGAGTCTTTTGAGAGCCTAAGAAAAAGTAACCCTCAGTTAGATTTATTGTGATTGTAATATGAGACCAACAAAAGATATGCTTTATAATGTTATTACAAATACTATCTTATTGGATAACCTGTTAGATGAGATAATAAGAAATTCCTTTGGTCTTGAAATAGAGTGGGATAACGAAAGTAATAGCATAATTAATAGTTTGATAATAGAAAGATTTGATAGATTTTTTTTGCAGGATATGGGTGCTTCAAGTAAAATGAATCTTTTAAAAGAAATTATCAAAGAAGATTATGAAGAAAAGATAACTTTGCCAAAAGATTTTGATAATAAGGTAATCCGATTCTATAAAATTAGGAATATATTTGCGCATAGCCTATACCCAAAACATGTTGATAAAAGAGAAATGCCAAATTTACTACCAAATAACGCAACTTGGGAAGATTTACATAAAGAACATTCAAATATATTCAAAGAGATAAATAACTTTTTGATAAAGAATCTTTATATCAAAATTACTACAAGTAATGGTTCTATTAAATTTCTAAAATAACTAATAAATCTGTGTAAAAAGTATCCACATTAGCTTAAAAGTAGAATAAATTCATTTGTGGACATTGCATTTTATTTGTGGACATCAGTCAATATGTGGACTATCTTAAAGCAAAATCGCCCTTTTAAGCGCATTTCTTCCCGTCGGCAAAAACCGAAAGCTTTAAAAAGGAAGTGTATTTATAAATCTTACTTATCTAAAATTACACACTTGCTCAAAATGACTAAAACTTCTTTAAAAGTTCAGAATATTGTTGCCACAACATCTTTAGGCAAGCCTATTCCATTGACAAAACTTGCTCGCACACAGAATAATACAGAATACAATCCAGAGCAGTTTCCAGGATTAGTGTTAAGGGTGAAAAAGCCAAAATCTGCTGTTCTTGTTTTTTCTTCTGGGAACCTTGTATGCACAGGAACAAAGTCTGTGCAGCAGGTTAAAGAGGTGGTGAATGCTGTAATAAAACAGCTTAGAAGGATAAACATAAAGATAACAGACAAGCCGAGAATAAATGTGCAGAATATTGTGGCAAGCGGCAGCATAGACATGACATTGAACCTGAATCTCTTGGCATTGCATCTTGAAAACACAGAGTATGAGCCAGAGCAGTTTCCAGGGCTTGTATACAAATTGGTTGAGCCGACTGCCACTTTTCTTTTATTCAGCAACGGCAAGCTTGTCTGCACAGGCACAAAAAACAGGCAGCAGCTTGAGGAAAGCATGAGGCAGCTCATAAAAAACACAAAGGCTGCGGTAAAGGCGATGGAGAAAAAATAAAATATTAGATTAAGAAATGAGTGATTTAGAAAATTCTGACAAGGGGATTAAGATAATCTCTGTTTTATTTTATATAGCAGCTGTTCTTTGGGTCATTGCGGGTGTTTCTATTGCCCTTATGGTAACTGGATTAAGGAGTTTTGTTGTTGTAATGTATTTAGAAAATATAATTCCAATTATGTCTCTTTTTTATGGAGTAGGTATGATTGGCATGGCTACTCTTTGTTTTTTCGTTGGAAGAGGTTTGCAAAAAGCACAATCATGGGCTAGAATTACTGCAATAATTCTTGCTATATTTTTAGTTCTTATAATCTCTCAAAGTGGTTGGGACCATTATATAAGAAATATTCTTTATCTTTTGTTGAGCATGATAATTGTGATATATTTAGTAATTAGAAAAAATGCGCCTGCAGGCGAAATTTTACCTATTGATAATAAAATAAAGGTAGGCATAAAAGGAATAAAATTGGCAATAATCTCATTTGTTTTGAGCATTTCAGGATTAATTATATCCCTTTTAATTGGCGGAACAGGAATTTTTTCATCTTTCTTTTATGGTGCTTTATTTTATCCATTATATTCTTTATTTGCTGTACTTGTTCCATTTTTAGAAATAATTGCCTTTGTCACTTCAATAAAAAGTATAATTCAGATAAAAAGGAATAAATTAGGAGGAATGGGCTTTGCTGTAACTGCTTTAGTTATTTCCTCGTTATTTATTATATTCTTTATAATTTTATTAGTCTTGTTTATTTTATTAATTAGTTGTGGGAATTCTTGTGCTCCAATTTTATAGTTTCTCTTTGGCTTAGCCCGATAAGTAACAGCTAAGCGTAATGGTTGGTTATTTTTAACCGACAACCCCGATTTTTAGGTGAGAATAAGCGATTTTAACCGAGAAGTTTATAAACAAGAGGATTTTTTATTTATTATGGAAGATAGTAGAAAAGACGGATATATTGCAGGAGCAATTCTTTTATTCTTAAGTATAGTTATTCTTATCATCTCTTGGAGGCAAGGACTTTTTGGGGATGGAGTAATAACTGGAGTTTTAGGCTTGTTTTTAGGGTTAGCAGGTATTGGTAGTTTCATTAGCCCAAGTATTGCAGAAACTGTGGTTCATTGGATTAAGGGATTACAAAGAGCAGAAGAAACAAGAATTTCACAGAATCAAAATAAATCTGTAAATAGTCCTCAGACAGGAATTATTAAAGGAAATCAAAATATATACTATGGAAAAGATGAAAATAAGACTGAAAAAAGATATAACAAAAATATGGTTAAGAGGAGGCTAAATGAAATAAAGTCAGAATTAGTAGGCTTAAAAGAATCAAATTATAAAGAAGGGAGTAGTAAAGAATCTTCGTTGAAAAAGGAGGTTATAGGTATTATTCATAGAGTTTATTTGAATAATCCCGAGGCTGTTGAGAAAAGATTAATTCATAAACCTTTTTGGATTGCTACTGAAAGCACTAAAGAAAGTGAATACCAGAGTTGGTATTTGGATGATGTAAATGAATTAATTTCAACAATAGGCATAATTCTTAGAGAAATGGACTTAAAATGATTTTATGAATGCAAAAATTTAAGTATCTTGAATTCCTATAGATTAAATGGATGAAAAAACAGATATAAAAGATGATAAAGTTAGAAAAACTAGGGGGCATAATATTCGAACACATTATAAGATATTATTATCCATAATAGGGTTTTTAATTTACACAGGAATAATAGGTTTATTGCTTCAGAATATATTTTACAATCAGGGTTATGATGCTGGATATAAAAATGCGGAAAATAAGTATCTAGAAAATAAATATCCCTTAAGCATATCACTCCCAAAAGCATATCCCACATTTTATGTTGGTGACAAGTTAGATATAACTTTTGATGTTATAAATGATGCTGATAAAGAAGTTTATATTGCGGGATTTAGTGTTGAGGCACCAGCAGAAGGCTGGAAAGTTGATGAAATAAAACCTGAACTTGTTTGTGAACCTATGTTAGTACAAGACAATGAAAGTGTTAGAATTATAAAATTATTTTCGGAAACAGGAATAATAAAACCTCATAATATAACTCCTATAACATCTCTAAACTTTCCTATAGCAACAAAAAAAGGAACAAGTGAATTCAAGTTTTGTATTAATTATGCCGATGGTGTTAAAACCTGTCCAAGGATTTTAAGGGTGGTTGTGGAGTAGATAGCTTAGTTATATATTTTTGCCAGTTAACTTTACACTTGTAAATGGTCTGCCATTAACATCACTCTTATCATGCTTTATTATTTTTATAAAACCAAAATATTCTAATTCTTTAATTTGTGTTTTAATTACTTTAAAAATTACCCCGAAGAATTTGAAAGGTTTTATCATAGAAAAAGCAATGTAGAGACCACCTCTGGGATGATTAAGACTAATTTAGGAGAATTTCTTAGGTGTAGAAACTTGCAGGGACAAA
>JACOYM010000092.1 GCA_016181905.1 Candidatus Pacearchaeota archaeon
CCACAGCCACAAAATACCATGCAACCAGCATATGGAGATGCTCTTGCTCTGCCCATACCTTACCTCCTTGTTACAGGGTTATTGTTTAGAACATTCAGGGTATCCGCTCCCTGAAAGAATTCATCCTGGCAAAAATCCGCGAAGTTCTTTCTGAAACTTCTTGTCATTCCTTAAGATATTAACTATCTTCTTTTTTGAAACATTAGTCGGCCAGATAGACCTAATTCCAAGGCTTGCCAGAAAACTTGTATCTTCCTTAGAAAGCTTTTCTTTTTCCATAATCTTTTCCTCCTTTCAATCTGCAAATTTCACTGCTAAAATTTACTTTTTCTTGGAAGAATAATGAAATACCAGCCCTATCCTCTTTCTCTCTTTCTCCAAAAGAATAATGTAAGGAATAACACTTCCTAAAAAAGAAACAAGCATAATTATGAGCGGTATGTTCTCATTCAAATTTGCATAAGTCATGCAAATAGAGCTGATAAGCCCGCCCAAATTAAAAAACAGCATAACAACTATTAACATATTTCTTTTCATAGCCTCTCCTTTCTCACTGGCTCCTGCACCTTTAAGCATGCAGTTTTTTCAGTATTTCCCTGCGGGTTCTTTTGACATAAGCCCTTGTATCCCTTACCATTTCGGGAATAGAATCTATCACCTCTAAAATTGTTAAATGTAAATCTGTGACAGGGGCGCTTGTTTCTACTTCTGATTTCCACCTGTTGCATCTGACTGCTCCTGAAACCCTCGCTACCTCTAACGCGATAGGCATAAAAATTTCCTCCTCTCTCTGATTGCTAAAGATTTACCCCTTTATTTTTCCTTTTTCGCGCTTCTATAAGAGTAGATACTAAAGCTGGAACAAAAAGTATCAGACCCGCAAGACCCAAGACAAATGATTTTATCTGGAATGAATGGGCATTCGGAAAATCTTTTGAATAATAAGATACAAAAAGCGCGTAAACTATAAGCAACAAACCAGTTAGAATATGTGAACGTTCTATCTCTTCCATCTTAACCTCCTTTCATTTGGAGATTTTCGCCCCAGAAGAAAAGTATACTGCCAAATATGATTGTGCCTGCACTGAAAAAACCACATGCAATTAGCCCAGCAATCATGGGTTTATGGCTGTTAGCAAAAAAGTAAAGGTAAATAGTGCTGGCAACACTCAAAAAACTAAAAAGCAGCATAATAATTAATAATGTATTGTATATTTTCATTGTTATCACTCTCCTTATTTCTTTAATTTAAATCCAGAATATCTGCTATGATGAAGCATGCCCCCTGTGTTCTATAATGCTTATAATGTAATTGATTAAAAGAAACAAGCAGATATTCTGGCAATGAAGCATGGAATCCTCCCGAGGCTTCAACATAATGTTAACCTGTTCACGTGTGGTAATTTCATATATCGGCTCCATATTGCCCTGAAGCAACATTTCACAGCCTCCCACATATCCTACGCTCAAACAAGCCCCTCATAAGACCAGCTAAAGGAGTCGAACCTCTACCCGCTAAAACCAGAATAATAAGCGGTCATCCGTACTGTTTCCATGCTTCAAAAGTCAATGTGCCTCTTCCTCTTGGCTTTTAATTTCACTATTTCTGCACATACGCGCAAAACCTACAGCATTAATTGGTATGCAAAACAAACATGTTCCTAAAAATAATACCCCTGCGCCATTTTCAATATTCCCAGACTTAAAAAGCACAGCAGAAAAAACAAGCAATAAAGCTCCAGAGATATTCATTGTTAAAAGAACAACTCTTAAAATACCTCCAGCCCTTATCATCTCCCTGTATACAAGCATAAACAGAATAGCCACTGCTGCAATTGGAAATATTAATGTTAAAAATAGCAGCCTACCAATTCTTGCTTTCACTAATTTCTGCAAAATATGGTGAAATACAAGTATGCTTGCCATAATTTTGTCATCGTCATTTTCATAAAACAAATTTGTTTGTTCCACCTCAAACACCTCCTCTCTTCCTCCCCTTCAAAATAAATCTCCCCTGCTATCCACCACACAAAATAGCGCTTCCAAGCACTATGCCTGTAAAAGACAAGCATACTACTGCGGTGGCAATAGTATGAATCACCTTAATGCTATGAGACATATCCTTTTTCTTCCAGACTATGATGTTTACAATTACAAACGGAGCTAAGAATGAAATTAAACCAATGATGATTGGCAAATATTCTCTAAGCATTTTAATCATCTCCTTTCCAGCTCACTTTATTGCCTTCTTTGCTGAAGATATCAAAGCCATATTTCCTCTCCTGCCCTCTCTGATAACAATATTTTTTCTATTCACTTTTTTAAAAACCTCTCCATTGCAAATCCTCTTAAACTCCCTGTCTGTTATCTTATTCCAATCCTTCACCTTAACAGGATTAGCCCACCTATCTCTATGTCTCAAGCTAATCAAGGCAACTTTATTAGACGAATTAATTCGAGCTAAAATAAAATACCCTTTGACTAGGCCATTTAACATCTCATTTTCATCAGCAAACTCAAAAATATCTTTTATGTTATAAAACATCTTAATCCCTCCTTTCACTAAATCTAACTAGTCAGAAAATTCAAGAAATAATGGGGGAAAGTGCATTAATATTAAAACAGATACAAAACCTACTATCAATGTGACAAAGAGTGTTAGTGCCACAAGAGCCATGCCTATCGAACGCCTTGCTCTTAAAGCTGCAATATTAATTATAGATATTGCTCCTGCAATTCCAATTAATCCAAAAACTTGCAAGGATATCATAAATTATCCCCCCTTTCCAACACGCCTCCAAAATCTTTCTTCTTTTCTGCGCCTTTGTGCCAGTCTTTCAAGAGGCATAATGCCTTCTTTTCTTCTTTAGTCTGCTTTCCTTTCATATCGTTTAAAGAAATCTTCTTTATTTTCATTTCATCATTCCTCCCCGTATGATAAGATTAATAAGATTACATAATTATCACTAAGAAAAATGCCCTCTTTTTGTTCTTTCTCGCAATTCCTAAAACCTTGATTTCAGGGTTATTCCGCCTTTTCCTGCTGTTTCTTGTATCTTGTGTTTTATTGATTTGTCTGTCTCTATGCTGTATTTTGTTTGTTATTTGTGTTGTTGTTGTCGTTATCTATGCTGTTCATGTTATCTGCTGTTGGTCAATGTTGTTATTTTTTGTTGTTTGTGTCGCGGTTTGTTTTTGTAAATTTTTGTTTTTTGTAAAGTTGTAAACATAACTGCTGTCCTTGCTTTTCTTTGTGTATTTTATATTATGCCAGCTTAATTACTTTTTTCCAGCCCTTGCTGTTTTTTATCTCTTCAACCTTTATCAGCCCTTTATCCATAAGCTCGTTCTTGCACTTGTTGCCTTTTCTCGCTGATAATCCAAGGGCATTATACACGTCAACTGTGTTGAAATTTGAATTTTTGTTTTCCTTCAGGAAAAGCAAAAATCTTTTCTCTTCCTCATCCAGATTCTTTTCGCCTGTTGCTTTAGAAGGAATATTATCTTTAAAAAGATTATGTTTTTTTTCAGTTATGCCCTCATAATCGCCTTTATCATTCCCTGGTAATATCTTTATGTCATTCTCTATTGCATAATCCACAGCCTTGTCAATATCTTCCTGCGTATAATATCCTTTCTCGTCTACAAAATCCCTTATCATGTGCTTTATTGTCTCAATATGCTCGCCTTCCTGCAGCTTTTGCCTTACAAAATCATGCAAAACCCCCTGGTTGGCAGTTAGTTCATTGCTTTCACCCCCATCATGCCCTTTCTGGCTGCCAAGCCTTTTTTCAAGAATATAGTTTATAACCTTGTAGACATCTGCCATGGCATAATCTCCTCTCTTTGCATGCTTTTCAAGCGTATTCTCAATGTATTTTAAGTCATGGCCTTGGGCAAGTTTTTTCTCTGCATAGTCATACAGGATTTGCTGGGCAGGCGTGAATCTGATTGCTGGATGCGATGCCTGAATTATAGCCCTTGCCTTTTCTTTTATCTCTGGCTTTTCCTCCTCCTGCTCTTCTTCCTCATAATCATGCTCTTCCTCAATCTTTTCTTCCTCCTCGCCTTTCTTCCTTAATCCTGCAATCTGCATGGCTTCTTCAAGAAGCGTCGGCCTGATTGACATAATTGATGCGGGCTTTATTGTTCTGGCTTCTGTCTTTTCTGTTTCCGGCTTAAGTTCTGATTGTTCTGCTGGCTTGTTATCCTGAAAAACAGCCTTTGCAAACTCGGGGTCATTGCCTTTTTCCAGGCCAGTCCATGTAATAATCTGCTTCATTCTTTTTGAAACATTCTCGTCAGACACTGCCTCTGTCCTAAGCTCTGTAGGGGCAATCTCTATCAAGAATGGCTGCGCATATCTTTCAGACAGCTTTGCTATTGCGCTTCCAACAGGCAGCATGGAAAAAAACTGCTTTTTTTCCCTCATCTGCATCAATCCTGAAATGCACTCTATATCCTGAGGAAGCTGCTGCTGGAATGCTATGTGGCACGCAGAATTTCCTACAACCGTGTCGCTTATCTTTGAGATATGCTGGTCAAGGCAGATAAGCCCTGTGCCATACTCCCTCATCTCCCTGTATATCATGTCTGTCACGCTCTCCTTTGCAAAGTTTGTCCTTTCCTTGAGAAATACATTGTGCGCCTCATCCACAAGTATTGCATGGTCAAAATTCTCATTAATCCCCGTCTGGCTCGCCTTTTTCATCTTATAGATATATGTAAGCACAAACTCGCAGAAGAATTTCTTTTCTATTCCTCCAAGGGCATTCAGCTCAAAAATAACCTTTTTTCCCAGAAGCTCGTCTATTGAAAGCGCATCCTTGCCTTTGTAATTCAGCGCCTTTCCAAAGCTGCCAAATGTCATTATGTGGGCTATCCTTAATGCGCTCATCAGCCAGCTTGCCTCCCTTCCCTTTGTCCTGCTTTCCTTGTCATCCAGCCTCCTTTTTATCTCAAACCATGTCGGGTATCTCTCGCTGCCGCTATAAATGCCCGCCTCTGTAAAAGCCTCGTCTAGTGTTTCAAGCAGTATTTTATGAACTCCGTAAGATGCAAAAAAGCTCTCTGTAAGCAGGTCGCACAAAACATTAATCCACTCCTTTGGCGAGACATTCTTCGGCGGCTTGTTTATATTGATTTTCAGAAAATTGCTTATCAAGTCATTGCCGATTGTAAAGCAGAGTATGTTTCCGTCAAGCAGCATTAATGGGCGAAAGCTTTTCTTCCAGTCAAAAATCAGGAAGGGCTTGTTCTTTTTTATAAAATTCTCTGCTATATGCAAAGCTAATGTAGTTTTTCCAGAGCCAGACATCCCGCTTATGCAGACATGCCTTACCCAGTCATGCTCTCTCAGCCCAAAAGGATAAAGCTTTTTCCCGGCATAACTTACAACAGCAAGAGGATATTCCCCTTTAACAACGCCCTGCTCCGGGGGCTCAAGAAGTATTCCCTTGCCCAGCAGCTCAGAAAGATGCTTTTGATAAAGGGCATTTAAAACATGCTCTATCTCTGCCTTCTCCTCGAGGCTGTCAGCCATGGAATACATCAGGTATATATCATCTATCTTCCTGCCAAATACCGGCTTCAGCTTCTGGCATATCTCCTCAACAGACAATTTTTGCAGCATTTTATTCTTCTATACTAGAAAATTTAGGTTTATTTTTCCATAATCCTGTTGAGCATCTCAATCCTGCTCTCTCTTTCTTTCAGCTCTTTCTTTCTCTCTCTTAATTCTTTCTTAAGGTTTGTAACATCCTTCCAGCAGTCTATCTTCTCCTTTAATTGCAGTTCTGATACATCTACCTGCTTTTGTTTCAGCGCGAGCTGGTCTCTTAAAAAGGCAGGGTCTTCTATCCTTCTGCCAGAGCTTGTGTTGGAAATAAAATTGTTTATGTCCATCTTTATTGCCTCTGCCTCTGTCAGCACCTGCTTGCTTAACTTTGTTCTGCTCTCTATAAGCGACTCAAGCTCCCTTATAGCCTCTTTAAGCGGCTCTATCTTGTCCTTTCCTATATCCTGCAGGCTATCCATCTCTAGGTTATTCCGTGGTTCTTCTGCACTTTCCAGGGTCTTCCCCTTTAAGAGCTTTTTCAGTTCATTTAAAGCATCTTCCTTTACCATAAAAAATACAGGAAAATCGGCTTTTTAAACCTTTCTCTGATTTTTGGGCTTTGCCCAATAAGCAGAACTTGCCAGAAAAGTCTGGGAAAAGATTAACTTTTTTATGCACTATAGGAAATAACATTAATTTTCGTACATTTTCTATGTTATTTCCTATCTATCAAATAACCCCCTTATATCCGATTATTGAAGTTATTTGCTATAACTAGGGCATTTTTGAAGTTTTTGGCATAAGTAATTTCTTAAGAGAGGCTGGGAATTATAGATTTCATTTGCTTGCCTATTAATCTCCAGTTCTATGCCATGATCTTTGCTGAGGCGTAGCCCCAAATATTGCCGAAATTCAGATGCAAAATGCAAAACTTCATGTATCAAAGTCTTAACCTGCTCTTCAAGAGGCAGTTTTATATTGATCCGAATATCATACAAAAAGTTAAGATTGCTAGATTGCAAAACTATGCCCTTACAATGAAGCGGGCAGACTTCTAACATTGTCCTGCTCTTTCTCAAGTAAGATAACCCCTCGTAAAAACCCATAATAACAAGGCTGCTTGATAATTTTTAAAACTTGTGGAGCTTTAAAAACTTTCAGTTTCTGATAGCTGTCAAAAATCATATGATTTTTGAAGTTCTGAAGTTTAAAAGCCTCCATCTAAATCTTTTTAAACTTCTTTATATTAAAGAGAGGGTCTAAGGAAGAACCATAAGTTCTTCTTATGCGCGAGTAGTATAGTGGTTAGTATATGACCTTGCCATTTTGTTTGCCGCAGTGAGCCCTTAATTGAATAAGGATGCCTGCACAAGAGCAAACCAAAATCAGAACATAAGCAAAAAGGTCGTGACCCGGGTCCGACTCCCGGCTCGCGCATTTTCGCATTTTTCATCTTTGTCATTCCTGCCTGGAAACAAAGATATTTTCTGATAAGAAAGATTTAATAAATAAAAGTTCTTTAAAAGATAATGGTTTTTGATTATATTACAGACAGGATAAGGGAATTTTCTGCTGGAATTAAGGGCTATTTTGATATTAAAGGGCATACTGAACTTGAAGAAGAGACACATAGGCAGGCTATAAATGAGCCAAAGCTATCTGCAAAAACAGCAAACAGCTCTGATAAAAGCGAATTGGAAATCTTAAGTGAACTTGTGGGGCGCAGAAGCGTGATGCTTGTAAATTACAGCAAATATCCAAGCTTGCATAGCAAAAAGGAGATTGAAAAGATAGATGGCGAGATTCATAAGATAGACAAGGATTTTCGTCTTGCTCCTGTAAGAGTTGATAAAGAGTACTGGCTAAGAAAGCATTACAAAGGATTGATGATTAATCTGGCAAAAAATTCCGGGGCCGTCCTTCTTCTTCTGACAATAGCCTCTGTTGGTGTTGCGTATTTTACAGGCAGGCAGGTTAACAGATACAGAGAGGAGAACAAGGAATTGAATGAAAACCTAAAAGATTCAAAAAAAACAGCTGATGAGTTGATAAAAAAGGTCAATTCCTCTACAGAAGAGCTTGAATCACTTAAAAAGGATTTCAATAAAGAAAAAGAGGAATTGAACAGCGCAACAGCATTTTTTACTTTAAAGCTGGACGAGGCGATTAATCCATTGGCTGGAAGGCTTGATTTCTTTGATGGCATATTAACCAAAAGTGAAAGTAGAATAAGCGGGCTAGAAGAGAAATTAATAATAAGAGGCGAGGAGATATACAAAATAAATGACGCGCTTGCAGCAGTCACAATAGGGCAATATGTTAAGGCAGATGAATTGTACAATAAAGTCACTGAGTTAAATGAGAGCATTAACTCCTTTTATAAGGAATCGCAAAAAAACCTGAAGAATGAATTGGAAGTATTGAGAAATTCTTTAGAGGGCGAGCTGAAAAAAGAGGCTGATGAATTAAATAAAAATTTAGAAACTCTAAGAAATGAAAAAATGAGCATAAAAGAGTTTAATGACAAGGCGAAGGAGATTGAGGCAAGATTAAAAGAGATTAAAAAAAGACTGGAAAATCCAAATGTGAATCAATGAAGGTTATAGAAAATGCCAATTTCAAAACAGCAGGAGAGGATTTGGGACAAAATCTCAAAACCCTGGAAAACATTCAGGGTGAAGCCATTAAAGGAAGCAGTTGATTTCTTAAGCAATGCAATGAAAAACAGGCATGGCAAAATTCTTGATTTGGGATGCGGCTCAGGCAGAAATTTTGCAAATATAAAAAATGGAAAGATATAT